>JACMLR010000433.1 GCA_014379515.1 Chitinophagaceae bacterium | reverse complement strand
GATGCTACACCTGTGTTTATCAATAAGAATGTAAGAGTGCACAAGAGTCACTCTCCTTTCATCGTCGATTCCCTCAAAAGTATTTCTGCAAACGAATTTGTACCATTGGGAACCCGGCCGGTAATTTTCCATGGCTACGACAACTATTATTACACGTTCCAGGTAATCCTTCAAAATGATCAGGACGTTGCGCAACAAACCATGATTGTATGCGGCGGTCATGGCAAACGAGTAATCGAATTGTGGAAGAAACGGGGAGCTGAACAAACGCTTATTGGCCGCGCAGGATATGCGAAGTCGTTCAATCAACGTCCATACCCCTTTCTGCAGAACACATTCCCTGTCACCGTTAACGCAGCAACTACAGATACGCTGTATTTCATAACCGATGAAAGCCACGCATACAAAACGTTTTCGTTCTTATTGGTTCATCCTAAAAAAATCGCGGCCAGATCAGGACATATTTATTTACTTCTCGGCTTTCTTATTGGCTTGCTGGTTCTCTTTGCTGTAATGAATCTCTATCTCTATTTTTCCTTGCAGGAAAAGATTCACCTCTGGTATGCATTGTACATCGTAAGCATCACCTTGTTTTTATTTAAACATGATGGACTCGATGCACAGTTCCTTGGTCTCGATTCAGAAATCGGGTATCGATCAACTTCCCAAGGGGCGCTTGCCGCTTTATCGATTGGGTTACTCACGCATGTTGTACACTTGTTTGTTGGAACATCGCTACGTAGTCCGGTTATCCGATTACTACTTGTGATTACAAAATGGTCCTGTCTCCTATCATCTTTTGTATTCTTTATTGTGTTTTTAATTGAGTCGCCATTATTCATCGAGCAAATCACCTTTGAATGGAGTAATAAGTCAATCATTGCTGCTTTTATTGCGATCGTCGCTGCATGCGTCTATAGCATTATCCAGGGTTTTAGGCCAGCACTTTTTATTCTTATTGGTCTGTTACTTTTTATTGCCGGCGGAATCAGCCGCGCGTTATTCCTCGACACCACCAGCTATATATTTCCTCCGACACTTTTCCAGGCGGGGCTGATCGCGGAAGCAATTGTAATTTCCTTTGGGCTTATGTATCGGTACAATCAATTCAAAAAACAAAACGCGTTACTTAATACGCAGCTTGATCGTCAACAGCGTTCCGCAGCCATGGATGTGTTGCATACACAGCAAGCAGAACAAAAACGAATTGCACGCGATCTTCATGATCAACTTGGCGGTAACCTGGCAGCAATCAAAATGACGGCACACAGTTTCTCAATTCCAAAGGAGCAATCTGACCTATTAATAAAGATGATCGATAACACAATGACAGGAGCCCGGAACATCGCCCATGATTTGATGCCGCCGGAATTTGAACAAACGCCACTTAAAACCATTCTTGCAAGCTATTATCAGCAACTGAGCACAGAAGGAAGGATACGTTTTCATTTTCATTCAAGTAAGGATTTGAAAAAGCTACCGAAGAATAAAGAACTGATGATCTATAGGATCCTAATGGAACTTACCAGTAATATCATTCGGCATTCGGATGCAACAGAAGCTACAATTCAATTGATCCAACATGATCAGTACCTGGAATTAATGGCTGAAGACAATGGAAAAGGATTCGATACTCAAAGCACCCAGGGAATTGGATTGCAAAGTATCAACAACCGGGTCACCTATCTTGAAGGCAAAGTAACCTTCGATGCAGGCAACAGTGGAACAACCGTTATTATCGAACTACCAACAACAAACGATCATGCATAATAAAATCAGCATAATGATTGCAGATGATCATTTGCTTTTTATCGACGGTCTCGTCTTGCTGCTGAATAATGAACCAGACCTCCAGGTTATTGAAGTAGCAAACGATGGAAAAGAATTGCTGGAATGTATCAAGCAAACTGAACCTGACCTCGTGTTGCTCGACATTAACATGCCAAAACTTAATGGCCTTGACACCGCACGTTATATAAAACAATCGAACCCGAATATAAAAGTGATTATGCTTAGTACTTACAACGAAGACCACCTGGTTGAAAAAGCAAAATCATATGGCGCAAATGGATACCTGTTAAAGAATAGTAGCAAAGCTGAACTTCTTCAAACGATTCGATTGGTAGCAGAGGGCAAATCCTGTTTCCCGTACCGCCTCCCGCGAGAACCAACCGGTTTTGATGGCAATGATCAGTTCCTGAAATCATTCAACCTTACGAAACGGGAAACCGAAATCCTTGGATTGATAAAACAAAACCTTACCAATAAACTAATTGCGGAAAAGCTTTTTCTTAGTGTATACACGATAGAAACACATCGAAAAAACATCATGCAAAAATTAGGTCTGGGTACACCGGGAGCCCTTATGAAGTTTATTATCGAGCATAACCTGTGATGGGATTATCCGAGAAACGGTTGCGCCCCTACAGGGCTGGAACACATTTGTGATCGCTAACCCAGGCCTGACAGCCTGGGCTGATCTACTACGCCGTTAGCTTGAATAATAACGCAATTATGTTTCCTTCTTCACGCATCACAATCAATAATATTTTTCAGGAAAAGATTTTTGTCTCGTGACTTCTGTATTGCATCTCCCGCTCTCATTCATTCGCCTCCTCACCACAATCAAGAAAAAATTCCCTTCTCATGTCCTAATTTCATTCAGGAGAAACTCTAGAAGAAGATTCTGTCTCCTGACTTCTGTTTCCTGTATTCTTGTGTTAGGCTCCTCCTATATTCTACATTCTATATCTAAAAACATCCCTTCCTATTTCCTCACCACCACATACTCCGCAAAGCCCAACAAATCCCAAAACACATTACCGGTAACAGCTTTCCCCCGGACCCATCGTCCAAGCATTCGAACAGGCGTCATCACTAAATAAAACTTGCTTCGCCGCGTTCCCAGAGAAACGATTTGTGCAGCATTGTCGATGAAAAGTTTTGATAGCTCAGTCAAAGAATAGATTCGGACATGTGATGAGTCGTCGTAGTAATTTAGCGTCCCTCTCATCGATGGAAGTTTTGTACTTCGTTTGCCTGGATACTCCACGTACATCAATCCGCCCTTTTTTAATTTCGGAAGCATTGCTTTCAACACTTCATCGCCATTGTGAAGGTGTTCAATAACATGAACGATTAATATCGCATCAAAAAAATTATCGGGAAGTTGAGAAAACTCAAGTTTTGTTAAATCGATTTCATAAAACTCTTTCATCAGCGCGAAATCTTCGGGTGTGTTATTGTATTCCCGACTAAGATCAAGCCCGTAATAATTGCAATTGGGAAAAAGTGAAATCGTTTTGCTCGCAGAAGAATTTCCCGTTCCAATATCAAGCAATTGAAACGGCTTATTGCCGAAATACCTTTGAAGGAATGCGAATTTTGGGTTTTGAATTCTAACCCATCTTTTCAAAGCAGAAACCGAACTCATGCGCGCAAGATAATGATTGTATGAAGTCAAAATGTGCCACTGCAATCGTTTGTTCCAAATTTCAAGCGTTTGTTCATTCCACTACCTTTTTAAGGATATTGCAAGCTTAACAGCTGCATATGAAATCGAACAGACGTAAATTTCTTCAGAACATCTCACTGGGTACCGGGTCCGTATTAACTGGCATTTCTTCCCTGGCTTCAACACCAAAAGAACGCGACCAGCATTCCACTTCAATACCCGCAACTCCACCACGATTCAATATGTGTGGCTACGCGGCACCGAAGCTGGATGTAGTAAGAATCGGTGTCGTCGGACTTGGTATGAGAGGTAGTGGCGCCGTCGAACGCCTAAGTGTTATCGATGGAGTAGAGATTACAGCGCTGTGCGACAAAGACACGAGCAAAATCGCGTCAGCACAAAAAACATTAGCAAAAACATCGCGGCCAAAAGCGGCCGAATTTAGTGGTGACAATGGCTGGAAGGGGTTATGTGAAAGCAATATCGTTGATCTCGTTTATACACCCACGCCATGGCATCTGCATACACCAATTTCGGTATATGCCATGAAGAATGGAAAACACGTAGCTACAGAAGTGCCCGCTGCATTAACGATTGACGAATGCTGGCAACTTGTCGAAACGTCTGAGAAAACAAAGAAGCATTGCATGATGCTTGAAAACTGCTGTTATGATTTTTTTGAATTGCTCACGCTCAATATGGTTAGAAATGGTTTGTTTGGCGAAGTCATCCATACCGAAGGTGCTTATATCCACGATCTCAGTCGCGACTTTCTATTTAAAAAAAATGCATATGCGGATATGTGGCGTCTCAAAGAAAACATAAAGCGAAATGGCAGTCTTTATCCAACGCATGGCCTTGGACCAATAGCGCAATGCATGAATATTAATCGCGGCGATAAAATGGATCATTTGGTATCGATGAGCACGGGCGACTTCACCCTTGCCCCAATGGCAAAAGAAATGGCAACAAAAGATTCGTTCTTCAATGAGTTTGTCGATAAGCCATATCGTGGTAATATGAATACTACTTTAGTTCGTACGAATAAGAATAAAACAATTATGGTGCAGCACGACGTGTCTTCGCCACGTCCATATTCGAGGATTCATTTGGTAAGTGGTACAAAAGGAGCTGCGCAAAAATGGCCCGGCCCGGAGAAAATCGCATTTGGGCACAGTTGGATAAATCCAGAAGAATTACAAAAATTATACGATCAATATTCACCACCCATCGTTAAACATATTGGCGAGATTGCCAAAGAAGTTGGTGGCCACGGTGGCATGGACTTTATCATGGATTGGCGTTTGATTGATTGCCTCAGAAACGGTCTCCCACTCGACCAGGATGTTTATGATGCCGCATCATGGAGTTGTGTTGTGCCGTTAAGTCAGCAATCGATCGACAATAAATCAAGAACAATCGATGTCCCGGATTTTACACGTGGCGGTTGGAAAACCAACAAGCCGCATGACCTCTCACTCAACGGTGGCGGCACCACGAAAGTGAGAAAGGCTAATGGATGATCGAAGCAAACTTAACCTGCAACAGAATATAGAAGCCAGAGAAAAAATAGAATCAGCAGGATGTTGATCGACAATGTGACGGTAATTGTTTTGTTCATAGAATTGGATTTAAAAAAGGCTGAACGGATATATCCATTCAGCCCTAAAATGATGCCAAAGCAAGTTTTTCGTTATCGTAAATCTACCTCAGTCGGCTTGTAATTTTCACTCGTGATTTCCTAAAGATTGGTTATCACTCTTTCATAATTTTTGCTCCAGATTATTATTTACTCAGTCCGATTATCGGCAATTGCTTTTCACGAATAAGCTGGTTGAACTTAACTACATCTTCGTCGATAATTTTTTTCAATTTAGATAGCTGCTCGTCGGATTGTGCTGCTAAACCTGCATAAACATCTTTGACTTGTTTGCTTGGCGCCATGTTTCCGCTATTTGCTGCATCGAAGACACCACCCAGTTTATCGTTTAGTCGTATCGGGTAGTTCAATACATCCTGTCCGCTCTTCGCTTTTGTTTGATAGAGCACTTCTTCGATCGACGTTAATTGTTTATTGATAGAATCGGCCATCGCCTTTACATCCTTTGGACAATCCTTACCCTGCTTTCCGACAAAATCATTAACCTGTGACCGGATGGTCCGGATATTCTTTATGCCTTTTTGAACATCATTGAATGTTCCAAGCACTTGTTGCAAGAAGTCGAACTGTGATTGGTAGTCCTGTTGCGTGATTTTATAATTCGGATCTGCAAGCAGCGTAAATTTTGATTCAGCAGAATCTTTGCCCACACGAACTTTGTAATAATATTCGCCGGGAGGTGCAACGATACGGGAGGGAGCTCCGTTCCATAATATCATCCCATCTGTTGGCTCTGCACCGGGATAAATAAGGTTCCAGGCAAACTGGTTCATTCCGGGTTTTAATTCCAACTTATTATCTTTTGAATCCGTTGCAAAACTTTTTATCAATTTTTTATTCCGATCCAATAGATCCAACGAACCTTTAGTGGAGTCTGAAACATCTCTAACATAAAAATTCATCACTGCTCCATTCGACGGATTGCTGCCTGCGTTTGCATTCGACCGACCAAAGCCACCGAAACGACCATCGGAACCAGGGATCCGCCATGCGTCGTTAACTGAAAACAAATGCAGGTTTTTGTTTGCTAGCGCGATATCATTCTGTTGTACCATTGTGAGGTCGTCAATCATCCAAAAAGCCCGGCCCTGGGTAGCAACAATCAAATCATTGTTCTTGATCGTAAGATCGGTGATCGGAACTTCCGGGAGGTTCAGTTGAAAGCTGCGCCAGTTTGCGCCATCATCGTAACTAATATACATTCCGTACTCCGTTCCTGCGTAGAGCAAGCCTGCGCGCTTTTTATCAGCACGCATTGCACGCGTAAAATGCATTTTATTGATCCCATTGGTGATCAATTTCCAGGTTTTACCGTAGTCTTCTGTTTTATAGATATACGGAGTAAAATCATCCGTTTTATATTTTGTACCGATGATATATGCTGCACCTTTTTTGAAAGGGTCGGCTTCAATACAATTCCACATGATCAATTTTGGAGCCTGCTTCGGCGTTACATTCTCCCAACTTTTTCCGGCATCCCGCGAGACGGAGATAATACCATCGTCACTACCTGTCCAAAGCAAATCTTTCTCAACAAAACTTTCCGTTGCCGTAAAAATTGTACAATAATATTCAACAGATGTGTTGTCTTTTGTGATTGGTCCGCCGCTCGATGCCTGTTTACTTTTATCGTTTGTTGTAAGATCGGGTGAGATCTGTTCCCAGCTCGCACCTTCATTCTCCGTAACAAATAAAGCATTGCCTGCGCAGTACAAACGCTTAGGATTATGCGGAGAAAAGAAAATTGGAAAGTTCCATTGAAAACGAAATTTTTGAACATCTGCACCCGCGCCCATTGGATTATCCGGCCAAACAGAAATGGCACGGTTCTCTCCTGTCTGGTGATCGAGTCTTGAAAGATAACCACCATAGTTACCGCCATAAACAACTTCGGGGTTTAACGGATCGGCCACTACATAACCACTTTCACTTCCTGCAGTTTCCTGCCAATCACTTGTGGTGATAGCAGATCCATAAGTACGATGCTTGATCCGGACGGTGGAATTATCCTGTTGTGCGCCGAGAATCCGATAGGGAAAAGAGTTGTCAGTTGATACCCGATAAAATTGTGCAGTAGGTTGATTTTCGTAAGTGCTCCAGTTGGTTCCCGCATCAAAACTGACTTGTGCTCCGCCGTCATCTGCAACAACCATTCGCTTCGGATCTTCCGGGTCAATCCACAAATCGTGGTGATCGCCATGTGGCGTACGTAATGATTGAAAGGTTCTGCCCCCATCGCGACTAACCATAAAACCTACGTTAGGGCAATACACGGTGTTTTCATTCTTTGGGTCAACAAACACTTTCGTATAATACCAGGCACGCTGGCGGATATTATTATCACTACTTGTTAGCGTCCAGCTTTCACCTGCATCATTGCTCATATACAAGCCGCCGTCTTTATTTTCTATTAGCGCATAAACTTTATCTGTATTGGAAGGAGCAACTGCAATACCGGAAATTCCCCAGACACCTTTAGGTAAACCCTTTTTGCTGGAAATGTTAGTCCATGTTTCACCGGCATCATTTGATTTCCATAATCCGCTACCATCACCACCGCTTTCAAGGCTATATGGCGTTCGGATCAATCGCCAGCTCGAAGCATAAAAGACAGAGGGGTTGCCTGGTTCCATAACAAGATCGACTGCTCCTGCCTGGTTATTGACAAACAGTGTTCGCTTCCATGTTTTTCCGCCATCTGTTGTTTTAAAAACCCCACGTTCATCGTTTGGTCCAAATAAATGACCCATCACAGCTGCCCAAACCGTATTAGGATCCCGCGGATGAATCACCAATCGAAGAATATGGCGGCCGTCTTTCAGTCCAATATTTTTCCAGGTTTTTCCTGCATCTTCACTTTTCCATATTCCACCAAGGCCCTCGCTTACATTTCCACGCATCGTGTTTTCGCCTTCGCCGACATAGATAACGTTTTCATCGGATGGGGCGATTGCAACTGCACCAATTGTACTTCCGAAAAATTTATCAGAAATATTTTTCCAGTTGCTGCCGGCATCGGTTGTCTTCCATACGCCGCCACCCGTTGCTCCGAAATAAAAAGTGTTTTTGTTTTTATAGGAACCTGTTGCAGCGGCGCT
>JACMLR010000432.1 GCA_014379515.1 Chitinophagaceae bacterium | reverse complement strand
TTCTGTTATCGAGAATAATGAAGTCGTTACCAGTTCCCTGGTATTTGTGAAAGTGTATGGTCATGTGATTATGAAGGTACGGGGGATTGAGGAATGTTGAATGTAGGATTAGAATAAAGAATACAGAATAAAGAATATAGAATAAATACAGGCGTTTGAGAACTACAAAGCTGATTGAGTTCAAACGCCAATTCTTTATTCTTTATTCTGTATTCTTTATTCTGTTCTCTTTATTCTCCATCCTACATTCTCTCTATCTCCGCGAGCGTTTTCACAATCAACTTCTCCACTGCTGCCTTTGGATCTTTTGAAAATCGCTTCGCCACACGGTTGGCAACAATCGCATTAACACTCAGGCATTGATGGCCCAGCAATTTTCCCAATCCATAAATGGCCGAGGTTTCCATCTCGAAGTTGCTGATGCGATGTTGACCAAAACTGAATTGAGTTAAGCGATTAACCAGTTCCGGGCTGCTGAGTCCAAGACGCAGAATTCTACCCTGTGGTCCGTAAAAGCCCGGACATGTAACCGTTATCCCCTGGAAAAAACCTGTTACAAAATGTTTTAGCAAATTTGTTCCTGCACTGCTGATATAAGGTTGTGAAATAGTTTGTTGAAATTGCGTTTGCGTTACAAACGCATGGATGAGTTGTTGCTCCTGGTCGTTATGCGTAAACCGATAAAAATTAAGAAGATTATCGATACCAAGACCATGAGTCGATGCGACATGGCTATCAACATCTATATCTGCCTGCAAAGAACCGGATGTTCCGATTCGTAATATTTGAAGAGAAGTCAAATTTGGTTTGATCGTCCTCGATTCAAAATCGATATTTACCAGTGCGTCAAGCTCATTCATAACAATATCAATATTGTCTGGTCCAATACCGGACGACAATACTGTTATTCGTTTATTGCCGACATAACCCGTATGAGAAATAAATTCGCGGTGACTTGCTTTCGATTCAATGCGGTCGAAATGTTTACTGACTTCCTGAACGCGTCCGGGGTCACCAACTGTTATTACCGTCGGCGCTAATTCTTCGGGCCGGATATCGAGATGGTAGATGGCGCCACGCGGATTTATAATGAGTTCCGACTCCTGGATGCGTTGCATAATTTGTGTTCTGGTTGGTCTCAAATATCCGATAAAAAACCTACTTTTGCGGGCCGCTGTTATACATGTTTGATTGAATAAATCAGCAAAATTTAAAGCGGTCCTGTGGCCGAGTGGCTAGGCAGAGCTCTGCAAAAGCTCCTACACCAGTTCGAATCTGGTCGGGACCTCAACCCAAAGCCCGGAGGTGTTATACTTCCGGGCTTTCTAATTTTTAATATGAAATATTCTCAATGGATCGGTATCGTTGCCACAATTCTACTGGTTATTTCGTGCTTCATGCCATGGGCTTACTATCCCGATATCGATAAAAACTTTACAGGCTTTTTCTCGGAAGACAATTCATATGGCAAGCCCGGTAAAGTGATCATGGTTCTCGCGGCATTCGCAGTATTGTTTTTTGCCGTTCAAAAAATTTGGGCAAAGAGATGGAATCTTTTTATTTCAGCACTCGTCGTTGCGTATGCCATCAAAAGCTTTATTCTTTTTGGAAGTTGTTATGGAGGGATATGCCCTGAAAAGCAAGTTGGTATTTGGTTGATGCTGTTCTCATCTATTTTAATGATGATCATGGCTGTATTTCCACAGGTATCTCCGAAGAAAAATACTGGTAGCCCAATTAACGCACCAGAATAACCACGCCGTTTTTCGTTGTTGCAATTTCGCCCTGCAGTTGATATGTGCAGGTCCAGGTGAACGAGCTGGTAGTTTGAAGTTTACCATTGAATGTTCCATCCCAACCTTTCATTGCATCGCTGGTTTCATAAACCTTTTGCCCCCAGCGATTAAATATTATCATCCTGAATTTTTGCAGGTCACCGCTGACAGTCGGACGAAAGACATTGTTTGCACCACCATTAGCCGGGGAAAACGCGTTGGGAAAAAATACGCCTTTTCTACAGTCTTTACTCATTACAACAGCCGTGTCTTTCGTGATACAACCTTCCGCATTGCTGATTTCAACCCAATAAGTTCCTGCAGACCGGACAATTACGCGGGAAGCAGTGCTATTGTTAAACCATCGATAGTTATATCCTTCTTCTGCTTTAATGATAATCTCGCCGCCGATACAAATTTCAAATGTACCGTTAGTTAGGCCAGGTGGAGATGTCGCATAACCTAATACGTTAATTGTATCAACATTTTTGCATCCATTCAAGTCCGTTACGCTTACCCAAAATGTTCCCGGTGTCTTTGTCTCCAATTGCCTGCCTGTAGATCCGTCCTGCCACAAATAACCAGCGAAATTTCCGGCATCAAAAAGTAGTGCATTGTTCACACAGATTGATCTGTCTGACCCGAGTTCGACTGCTGGTGTTTGATAAACCCGCACAACTTCCATCGTGTCTCGCGAAACACAGCCATTGGTATCGGTGGCTGCAACCCAATATTTCCCTGGATCTTTCACACTGATCTGCTCCATAGATTGACCAGTATTCCATGAATAGCTCACGAAGCCGGGACTTGCCTTCACAACTAATGAATCATTTTTGCAGAAACTGGTATCGTTACCAATGTCGATGGGTCTGGATCGTTCGACTTTTACATAAATGCTATCGATCACCAAACACCCGGGTTCTTTTTCGGCAATGACCGTGTAGAAGGTGTCTTGTTCTGGCGCAACACGGATCACATTCTTATATCGCTCGCTGATGGCGTAAGCGGGGCTCCAACTATAACTTGTGAAACCCGCAGGTGCCGTGATAGTCACGCTATCGTTATTGCATTTTTTCAGCGCAGGTCCAAGATCAAACGCGATGTCAGGCGCCTGGCTAACAATCACGGTGTCTCGATATGTATTGCCACAGTAATCCATTGCAACGACATGGTAGGTGCCGGGTTCATGAATTGTCAATACGGAATCGGTGGAGCCGTCTTGCCATTGATACATTTTAAAACCTGGACCCGCTTTGAGGGTATACGTACTTATTTTACACAACCGGATATCCGGACCTAACTTTAACGAGTCAGGAGTGGGCATAACGTTTATCAGTACACTGTCGCTTATAAATGAACAGCCGTTTGCCATTCTGCTGAATACTGTCAAACGGCCGGCTTTGTTAAATTTTAATGTGATGCTTGAATCCGTTGAAGAAATAATCGCCGCAGCGTTGGTATCGAAAATCCATTCAATCGATGCAGTGCAGTCTGCGTTTTTTCGGGCTGAAACCACAACGCTGTCGATAGCGGCACAGGCCGTGTCTTTTGCTGAGATTGATAGTAAATTGCAATTATCGGCGTCGCATAATATTTCATTAGAAAGCAGCAGATCTTCTA
>JACMLR010000431.1 GCA_014379515.1 Chitinophagaceae bacterium | reverse complement strand
TATTCGATATTCTATCCCACAAATCCTTAATTTGCTTTGCAATTAAAACTAACTACAATGGAAACAGGCTTGCTCCATCTTCATAACATACTTCGTTGGGTCATTCTAATTCTTCTCCTGGCAGCGATCATCAAATCTTTTTCGGCGAGGTCGAAGCCGGATGGATCGATGAAGAAAATCAGCCTGTTCCTGTTAATCGCCGCGCACACGCAGTTTCTTATTGGCATTTATCAATGGTTTACGTCGAGCTTTGGATACAAGTTGATCGAGGCAAATGGATTTGCTGAGGTTATGAAAAATAGTACACAACGATTCTGGGCGATTGAACATATCACCGGGATGTTCGTTGCAATTGTATTGATAACAATAGCGCGGGGCAAAGTTAAAAAGCAAGCCTTTAGTGCAGCATCGGGACTTTATATTGTTGCGTTGTTGTTGATTCTTTCGGTAATTCCATGGCCTTTCAGAGAAGGAATTGCCCGCCCATGGTTCCCCGGAATGTAACACCACGAGATTGTATATTCACTATTCCATATTTATTATTCCCACTTAAGCCATCGTCTTCATCACCTGAATAAATTGCTTCATTTCATCCTGCGTGCCGATACTCACTCTGCACCATTTTCCATCGGCGTAATTATTTGATCGGAGGATTACTCCTTTCTTTAGCATATCGCTTGAAAAATCACCACTATAGTTTTTCAGTGGGAAGAATAGAAAGTTTGTATATGATTTCGCGGGTGAGTATCCAAGTCCATTAAGTTCATCGACCGTGTATTGGCGCGCAACCGCATTTTTCTCCTTACTCGCCTTAGCATGTGCTGCGTCCTTAAGACTTGCCAATGCTGCGGTCATCGACAGCACCGAGCAACAAAACTGACTGCTCCCGAAATAATTTTGCTCAAGCTGTTTGATAATCGTTGGATGACCAACGATAAAGCCAATTCGCAAACCAGCCATAGCATGAATTTTTGAAAACGTTCGAATGACCAACACGTTTGGATTTTTTTCGATAAGTCCGATCATTGATTCATTATCCGGCGCGTCAAGGAAATCGATGTACGCTTCGTCAATCAGCACGACTGCTTTCTTTGAAGCTTCGATACAAAAACTTTTCATTTTCGCGGCGGGAATAATCGTACTGCTTGGATTGGCAGGATTGCATACGTAGATCAATTTCGTATTCGAATTGATCGCGCTCAGCATTGCAGACAAATCATGTGCTCTGAAATTATCAAGAGGAACTTCATAAACTTCAGTGCCGATCTTCTTAGCTGTATTCGGTAAAATCCCAAAAGTTGGATTGGCTGTAACAAGTCGACCATTGCTGAAATGCCGCGCAAGCAGATTAAGACCTTCACCTGATCCGGCCGTAACAAGCACCTGGTCTGGTGTTACATTATAATGGGTTGCCAGTTGTTTTTTAAAATCGGATAGTGAGCCGATGTTGAATTGGTAACGATTTGTTTGACTCATCATCTCCATGATAGCTTCGCGCGCTTTGGGCGAGATACCGTATGGGTTTTCATTCGACCCAAGGTTCACCAGGTTGTTTTCGATCCCAAAATGTTTCGGCAGGTATTCTTCACCAGCGAGTGAGCGCATGGACAAACCAAGACCAAGAGCTGCAATTGAAGTTTGACGGAGCCAGTTGCGGCGATTTACTGCTTGCATAGTGGAGAAGTTTGTATGAATTTACAAAAGTGGATTGGATGTATTGCCCTCATCAGTAATTTCCTTCGGAAATCCGCAGTATCGGGATGGATTTTGCAGCTGGTGTTATTTGTTTTATGGAGTGATTCGGTGAATGTAGCCTTCCTTCTTTACCGGCTCCCTAATTCGGTAACCTCGCAATTACGCATATTGCTTCCATCGATTACGAACCGGATGATGGTTCGAACTTTATGCCAGCCATGTTTTCCCGCAGCGCCGGGGTTCATGTGAAGACATTCGATGACTTGATCGTACATCACTTTTAAAATATGCGAATGTCCGCTGATGAATAGCTGTGGCTTCACTATTGCCAGTTGCTTTTTTGTTTCCGGGTTGTAACGCGGCGGACTCCCTCCAATATGCCGGATCATTACTTTTACATCTTCACAAGTAAAGACTAGTTGTTCGGGAAATTCGGAACGGATATCCGCGCCGTCAATATTTCCGAAGACTCCTCTTATTGGCCGGGATGATTTTAGCGAATCTGCTATTGAAGCATTCCCAAAATCGCCAGCATGCCAGATCTCATCACAGTTTTCGAAATGCTTGAAGATCATGGGGTCGAGGAATCCGTGTGTATCTGAAATTAGTCCGATGGTTTTCACGCTTCAATTTAAGGAAGATGGTTTTGAAAGGCCGCGACTCCGGCATGGTTTTTTAGCAAACTATGGAAACAAGTAATATGAGCCAGGCATTTGTTAGAGAAAGCGAAGAACAGTGGCTGCACGAAGTGTCTCCCACCTTAGGTGCCCTCATAGTACATCTCACGAGGGAGAATAATGGCATCCGCGTGTATGAGCGAAAAATGACAATGAACGCGGCTGGTAAAGAAGTTCATGAGATGAGCAATGGCCTATCGTATACGCGCGATGAGAACGGTCGTTGGATGGTCGCTTAGTGAATTCTTCCTACATTTGGTCATGACCTTTCACCGCAATTTTTTGTACTGGATCGATAAAAGGAAATGGAAATACGTTTTCCTATTGACGACATTGCAGTTGTCGCGTATGCGCTAAATTTCTCCATAGCCATTCTATCTATTACATTTAAAACGATGCCATGCCTCATTACCAGCAATTGGGAGCAATTCCTCATAAACGCCATACGCAATTCCGCAAACCAAATGGAAAACTTTATTCGGAGCAATTGTTTTCCACGGAAGGGTTTAGTAATGATTATTCCACGATGTATCATACTTACCCCCCTACGCAAATTATCAAAACAGAACCCCAGCTAAGTGTGGCGCCGGTGGTGGCTGAAGAAAAAATGCTGAAACACCGAAGCTTCGAAGGGTTTGCGATACAACCTGCAAGTGATTTTTTGTTAAGCAGGATACCGATACTTATAAATAACGATTGTCATATTGTTCTTGCCGCACCCCAGCATAGCATGAAGGATTATTTTTATAAAAACACAGATGCGGATGAAATGATCTTTGTTCATGAAGGAAAAGGTATGTTGCGTACCATGTATGGGGAATTGCCATTTGATTACGGTGATTACCTGGTAATACCAAGAGGAACTATCTATCAAATTGAATTTGCAAATCCGGATAAT
>JACMLR010000430.1 GCA_014379515.1 Chitinophagaceae bacterium | reverse complement strand
TATTCGATATTCTATCTAAATCAATTTCCCTTCCTCACCTCCAACCCCGGTTTCTCGTCCTTGATCACTCCTTCCTTCACTAACGCATCTTTCACCTTGTTGTAGTACTTAGTGGTGAGCGCCGCATTTGTTTGCTCCACTTTGGTGAGTTCTTGTTTCAGGCTTTGTACACGTTCAAGTTGAAGATTTCCTGGCACTGATTCTTCCATGCTAACGGCCATGTATACATCTGTAATTCGTTCGCGCAAGCGCACTTCATCTGCAAACAATGATTTTTGTTTTGTTGCCAGGCACTCAGCCCTCAGTGTTTCCAACTGTGTGTGATATTCTTCCAACAACGTTTTTACTTTTTTGCTTTTAACCCTGGTTATATTTTCCTTCAACATTTTTTGACGTGCATTGATATCATCAACCGTTTTGGCCAATTGCTCGTGCATGTTATAAATGTCTGTAGCTACTTTGTGCTGCTGCACACGATCTTCCATTGTGAAATCCTTGTTGGCATCGTTATGAACCAGCGTGATATTTGATGGATACTCTTTGTCACCAATTTTTAATTTGATTGAATACTCACCGGGCAAAACCATTGGAGCAATAAATCCACCATAATCCATCTTGCTTCCACCACTCGCCGTTTTTGGTGGTTTGCTGCGCAGATTCCAATACACTTTATTTATTCCACGTCGATTGCTTGCAGGTATCGACTGAACCAATTTTCCATTCGCATCATATACTTCAACAACAACTTTGCCTGAAGCAACACGGTCCTTCAAATAATATTGAATTGGCGGAACTGAGGGTGGATTTCCACCTCTCCAACCACCGTCTGCCCCGAGGGCACCACCACCAAAAGTGCCGGTCGTTAGCTTGATCGGGTCATTTGCAAAAAGATGAACTTCTTTATTAGCAATGGCGAGATCGAGTTTACGCATTGGTGAAATATCATCGACAACAATAATTCCTCGCCCATGCGTTGCAAGAATTAAGTCGTGCGTTGTCGGGTGAATCTGAATATCACGGACGAGACTGTAGTCAGGAACTTTATTTTTCATTCGAAACCAAGAGGCCCCAGCGTCAACACTTGCGAATAATCCCATCTCGGTTCCGATGAATAATAAATCTTTATTGACTAGATCCTGTTTCACTTTATGAGCGAAGCCAGTGAATTCAGAACTATTGAACATTGTCCAGGTCTTACCTTTATCAGTGGACTTCGCGACATACGTGTTATGATCGCCGTACATGTGATTATCAAATGATGCAAAAACAACGTTTTTATCGAATAGTGACGGCTCAATGCTACTAACCCAGGTTTGCGCAGGGATACCGGCTGCTGTATAATTTTTGGCGGTGTTTGTCCATGTCTTTCCACCATCTTCTGTGAATTGAAGATTGCCATCATCGGTACCCACCCAAATCATATTTTCATCGAGTGGTGATTCTGCTATTGTAAATATCGTGCAATGATTTTCGGCCGAAGTATTATCGGCACTGAGGCCGCCACTGTTTTCCTGCTCTTGTTTTTTCTTGTCGTTCGTTGTTAAATCGGGCGAGATTCGTTTCCAGTTTCTTCCCTGGTCGGTGGATTTGTATAAATGCTGTGCGCCGATATAAAGATTTTTTTTGCCCGCGACTCCCGTTACTATTGGGGTGTTCCAATTCCAACGTAACTTTTCTTCTCCGGCCACTTGCTGAGGTTTTATGCCCACAGCCTTTGTTGTTTTGATATTGATCCGGTTGATATTTCCACCTTGTGATTCGGCGTAAACGATGTCTGGATCATTGCGATCAGGTTGAACCCAAAAACCATCACCGCCATTTATTGTTAACCAATGCGCATTATTTACTCCGCCCGGCGCTGCTGATGGTGCAATCCAACTACCATTATCCTGCAAGCCTCCCATAATATTATATGGAGTTTTGTTATCGACAGCAACGTGATAAAACTGCCCTACCGGAAGATTTTGAGCAAAGAACCAGGTACCGCCTTTGTCGAGACTGTAATAAATACCGCCGTCGGTGCCGAGATAGAGTTGGTTTGTATTGTTTGGGTTAATCCAGAGTGCGTGGTGATCGGCGTGGACAGCAACCCCGTCTGATCCTGCTTCTGCAAAAGAGTATCCCCCATCTACAGAAAATGAAAAAGTATAAGCAGGGCGGTAGACGCGCTTTTCATCTTTGGGATCGATAACAATTGTACTGAAGTAAAAGGGACGCGCAACCACGTTTAAAATTGCACTTTGCTTTTTCCATGATTCACCGCCGTCGGCAGAAATATAAAGCCCCGTTTCACTTGATTCAACAATGGCGACGAGGTTAGATGGTGCGCTCGGCGCGAGGGTGAATGCGATCCGGCCAAATGGTTTTCCGGGCAGGCCGTTTGTGAGTTCTTTCCAGGTTTTTCCACCGTCAACACTTTTGTACATTCCACTACCAGCACCACCTGAACTGAACATATAAGGCAGGCGCCTGAACTCCCACGTTGATGCGTATACGACTTCTGGATTTCCTGGATCAAGTGCCACTTCAGCACATCCGGCCTTGTCATTAATGAATAAAATTTTCTCCCAGGTTTTTCCTGCATCGATTGATTTGTACAAGCCTCGATGTTTGCTATCGCTCCATAATGGCCCCGGGGCTGCGACATATATAGTATTTGAATTTTTCGGGTCGATGGCGATTCGGGCAATGTGCTCGGTACTGTCGAGCCCGATCTTTATCCAATTGTCCCCTCCATCAGTTGTTTTATACAATCCATTTCCAATCGAAACAGAATTCCGCATATTGCTCTCCCCCGTTCCGGCATACACGGTCTTTGGGTTCTTTTGATCAATGGCGATTGAACCTAACGATTGGCAATATTTGTCGAAGATGGGTTTAAAGGACGCACCAGCATTTGTACTTTTCCAAATCCCGCCCCCGGCGGTACCTACGTACAACGTTTTGCCATCTTCATTGACTCCCTCAATCGCAGTAATTCTGCCACTCATCGTGCCTGGCCCAAGATGCCGGGCTTCCATCATGCCAAATGTGGCCGAATTGATTGTTGTTTGACCCGTGCTGTTAAAGCAAATAAATAACAAAAGTGCAAAGCAGAATTTGCGCATCTTAGTTTGGTTTGATATGAATACAAAAAACCCGGCACAAAGGAACCGGGTTTTAAAAATTTACTGAAAGCTATTAATTAACCTTGAAGATTTTTTCATCAACGGGTTTGTTCACTTCAATTTTAGTAACTGTCATATCACCCTGGCCAAATGCACCACCGATGCTATGCGGAAATACAAATCCGTCTTCAGTTTTCTTATAGTCGCTAAAGTTGATAGTAACTTCCATTTCCTGGCCGTTTACTACTGCTTTTTTTACCTGGCGTATGATATAGAAATTTTTTGGATCGATAAACAACGTGCGGTCTTTTCCGCTTTGGGTTGTCAACTTCAGCTTATACGCCTCGGTACCATCAACATCTTCTTTGCCTACCAGTTCTACTTTGTGACCTTTTTCTTTGTAATTGTTAAGGCTTCCCTGGAGATCAAGCTCATCCAAACCGTCTTTTACCTGATCTTCTGGAGTGGCTTCTGGCGCAGACTGACCCATGAACGGCATGAACGTCCATCCTTTTGTCGGAGTGGTAATCACATATCCTTCCATCCCCATGGCGGAGATATCAACCCGCTGCCCAACGTTATGAACGGCTGTGCTGATCACGGGTATATCCATTCCCTGCACACTTAAATTTGTTTCCATCCGCACGCTTTTCAGCGTGGACAATTTTTCTTTACCACCGAGGGCAGTAATATGTTTGTCAACGATCTCATCCAATGTTTGAGCATTAACGCTGAATGCAACAAAAGACGCCACAGTGAAGAGAGCAATTCGCAAATTTTTCATTTTTTGAGGGAATTTATAGTGTTTAAATTTTTTAAATGATGCCTGGTAAGACAGTTGGAATACCTGGATAGTTGTCAGGGGGTGGGACTTAATTTTCAAGAAATCAAAAGACAGAGGTACGGATATTATGGCAAATCCCGCCAAGGAAGCTATAATTATTTGGCGGAAAGACGAAAGTTAGATTTCGAACCTCAAATTTAAGCAAGCAATTCCTCGCTTGAGTACTTTTAAAGTAATTTTCCTTATTAGAAAGCCAAATTCAATACATCTGTCGTATGAACGTTCATAATATTACTGGCAACTTCGTGGATATTTTAAACGAAACAATTTACCCCGCAGTTGTCAATATTGTCAACGGCAAGATCAATGCCATTGAACGGTTGCCGAATACAAATTCAGAAATTCCCCACTCACCTTTTATTCTTCCAGGCTTTATCGACTCGCATGTTCATATTGAAAGTTCGATGCTGATTCCTTCGGAGTTTGCAAGGCTTGCGGTTGTTCATGGAACTGTTGCAACCGTTAGCGACCCGCATGAAATTGCTAATGTTTGCGGGATGGAGGGGGTAGAGTTTATGATTCTAAACGGAAAAACCGTTCCTTTTAAGTTTTTCTTCGGCGCACCAAGCTGCGTGCCGGCGACTACATTCGAATCTGCCGGCGCTTCGATTTCGCCTGCCAACATTGAAGCGCTGCTTGGAAAAGAAGAGATTCTTTATCTCAGCGAGATGATGAATTTTCCAGGGGTAATACATCGTGATCCGCAGGTGTTACAAAAGATCGAAGCAGCACGCAAGGCGGGCAAGCCAATCGATGGTCACGCGCCGGGTTTACGGGGAAATTCATTGGAGCAATACATCGAGGGTGGTTTCCCGGGAGAGAAAGTGATTACGACAGATCACGAATGTTTTACAGAAGAAGAAGCCCGGGAAAAATTGCAGCGAGGAATGAAAATTTTGATTCGTGAAGGAAGTGCTGCGAAAAATTTTGAAGCGCTTATTCCTCTCCTGCACGAGTTTCCAAACGACATCTGTTTTTGTAGCGACGATAAGCATCCAGACAGCCTCGTTGCTGGTCACATCAACCAGCTTTGTTCAAGAGCGGTCGCAAAAGGAATTGATATTTTCAAAATACTTCGCGCAGCTTGTATCAACCCGGTTCGGCATTACAAACTACCCGTTGGAACATTGCAGGTGGGCGATCCGGCTGATTTAATATTGGTTAATGATTTAAAAGATTTTGTTGTCAGTCAAACCTACATAAATGGAATATTGGTAATGGAAAATGGACAGTCGCTCATACCCCATCCATTGCACGAAGCGGTCGCAACGCACATCAACAATTTCAATTGCAAGAAAACAAAAACGTCTGACTACATTCTCCGTGTGGAAGAGAATGACATGGAAAAACGGAGCATCTTATTTCCTGTAATTGAAGCACTCGATGGTCAGCTGATTACAAACCGCATTGATTTAGAGATGAAGGTGATCGATGGAAATATAATCGGAGATCAGGAAAAAGACATCTTAAAAATAGTTGTAGTAAACCGGTATAAGCCGGCACCGGTTGCAAAAGCATTTATCCGCAACTTCGGTTTTACACACGGCGCAATTGCATCTTCGGTCGCGCACGATAGCCATAACATTGTGGCAGTTGGTATCGATGACGAACAAATCTGCGAGGCGGTTAACCTTGTCATTGAAGAACAAGGTGGTATTAGCTGTGTTGGTGGAGGGAAGCATCTTGTTGTTGGATTGCCAGTAGCCGGGTTGATGAGCCACCAGGATGGAAAGAAAGTGGCAGAGGCGTATACACAAATCGATCTGATGGCGAAAGCATTGGGATCTTCTCTTTCATCGCCCTTCATGACGCTTTCGTTTATGGCGTTACTTGTAATTCCTCATCTCAAATTAAGTGATAAGGGTCTATTTGATGGTGATAAATTCGAATTCGTACTTTCTGCCCAAAAGTAGTTTACTGGAAAGTTTATATTTGTGCAGGTCAAGGCAGCGCTAATGAATAATTACAATAACGAGAACTCGACGGCATCTCTTTTCAGTCTCATCAATTCTGTATACCCGGTTAGTGACGGTGTAAAAGAATATGCAAAAACCCGGCTCGGGATGGTGCAGATTTCGAAAGGTACGTTGCTGGTGGAAAGTGGTCAGCACTGCGATCATCTCTATTTCGTTAACCGTGGAGTGCTTCGCGGATATGTTAAGCAAGAGAATAAAGACATCACCACCTGGATCACGGCAGAAAACGAACTTGTGACATCCCTGTCAAGTTATTATCAGCAAATTCCCAGCATTGAAAATATTGAGGCGCTGGAAGATTGCCTCCTCGTAGCAATTCACCGCGATGACATGAATTACCTGTACGATCATTTTCCGGAAGTCAATCGCGTCGTCCGGATCATTCTTGAAAAATATTACCAGGATGCGGAGGAGCGTGCATATATCTGTCGCCTGACAGATGCAACTGCGAAATACCATCGATTCATTAACACAAAGAGTCATTTATTGAACCGGATCCCTCTAAAGTTCGTCGCGTCTTTTCTGGGAATGACCCTGGAAACGCTGAGCAGGATTCGTGGACGGATGTCGCAGAACCGGCTCTGACTTTTTACACCCAGTTATTTCACCGGCTTTTTCCAGCTTTCCACCGGCTTTTCTGGCGTTATTGCCTATACCCCCTTGTCCTGAGCGGTGGTAACCGATAGTTTTGTTGAAAATTCAGCAAATGATAAACAGGAACGAAATGAGAGAACAAATTCGCGAGAGAAGGCGCGAGATGGGAGGCGGCTGTTTCAGAAAAGGTCGGGGAAACGTCGGAGCCGGCATCGTGATTCTGCTGATAGGTGCATGCCTGCTTCTTCGGGAAATGGGCATCTATTTTCCAACCTGGTTTTTCAAGTGGCCGATGATTGTGATTGCAGTCGGAATTTTTATCGGTGTAACAAACCGATTCCGGGATTTTGCCTGGTTGCTGATTGTTGGTGTCGGCTTTTTCTTTCTTGCTGATGATATCTGGCCGCAGATTACTTTTCGCAATTATTTGTTCCCGATGATTTTTATCGCGATCGGGTTATTCATACTCTTACGCCCAAGCAGCAGAATCTTTAAAGGAACGACCGAAAGTGATCCGCTACCAATTGATGACCCTACGAACAACCCAACGGGCGAGCCGGTATATGCAGATGCACTTGACGTGACTGCTGTCTTTGGAGCGGTTCGTAAATCAGTTGTATCGAAAAATTTTCGTGGTGGCGAGATAGTGAGTGTATTTGGTGGTGCAGATATCAATTTATCGCAAGCGGATTTTAAAGGCAGCCAGATTGTAATTGAATCCGTGAACATCTTTGGCGGTACTAAACTAATTGTTCCCGGTAATTGGCAGATTCGTTCTGAAGCAGTCGCCATCTTCGGTGGAATTGAAGATAAGCGATCCCAGATTGCAACTTCAGAACCCGAAAAAATTCTTATCCTCCAGGGATTTGTAATGTTCGGTGGAATTGAAATAAAAAGTTACTGACAACCTTCCTATAACGACAACCAAAAGCTAAAGTTATGAACTGGTATCTCGCAAAAATTATCTACAGAATTGTTTGTGGTGATGGAGAACATACAGCACAATTCGATGAGCAGCTACGCCTCATCGCTGCGACAGATGAAGAACAAGCATTTATCAAAGCGATCGAGATCGGCGAAAAGGAAGAAGACAACTTTATGAACATGCGAAAGGAGACAGTGTACTGGCAATTCATAAATGTTGCTGAGTTGTATCGTCTTTCCGATTTAATTGATGGGGCTGAATTGTACTCTAACATCAGAGAAACAGAAAATGCCGATCACTATATAGACACTACCCATAAAAAGGCTGCACACATCCAGGAAAAAACGACTCATCGTTTACTTCAATTAATATAAACATAACTCTTGTCTGCATCCCCACTAACAAATGTCAAAAATCGGCTGATCTTCGGAACGAGCTGGCTTATTTGGACTTCACTTTATTTCAAAATGCTCCATGTTGATTTTGAGGTAAGATGGGACGCGGCATTCATCGATGCACTGGTATCAAATGGCCTTCTCGCATTACTTTGTTTGTTAGTGATGATTAACCTGCGGTTTTATAATCCGCGCAAAGGAAAGTTCATACACCTCATGGCACTTTGCTTGGGAATAAGTGGGATTTGGAGCGCGATCATTCGCTTCGGTTTACCATTCCTGTTGCCTTCAGACAGCGATTATTTCACGACGCTTGAAAGATCCATGCCTATTCGTTTCGACATGGCGTTTTTAATTATTAGTTGCTGCGCATTGGTTAGCACACTTTGGTACAGCCAGGAGGAGCAACATGAAAACGAACAACGCAAAATTGATGCAGAGAAGCTTGCGCGCGAAGCAGAATTGTTTAAGTTGAGGCAGCAACTGCAACCCCACTTTTTATTTAATAGCCTGAATTCAATCAGTGCACTTGCCGCCTCCCAACCGCAACAGGCGCGAAATATGATTCAGCAGTTGTCCGACTTCCTGCGTGGTACGTTGAAAAAAGAGGACCATCAGCAAGTAAATTGGAAGGAGGAGCTTCAATATTTGAATTTATATCTCGAGATCGAGAAAGTTCGATTTGGTCATCGTCTATCAACCGAAATCGTTAGTTCGGTTGAAACAGACGACATGATTTTGCCAGCGATGATTTTGCAACCACTGGTTGAAAACGCCATCAAGTTTGGATTGTATGATACTACTGAATCGGTAGTAATTTCAATTTATGCCCGAAAAGAAAACAACTATCTCTTCGTAACGGTACGTAATCCATTCGACGAAGAAACATCCAGGCCCGGCACTGGCTTCGGTCTTAGTTCAGTTCAACGGCGGCTTTATTTATTGTTTGCCCGCAACGATTTGCTTGAATGTAATGCCGCAAATAATGTTTATACAACTACTATTAAAATTCCCCAGCCATGATAAAGGCGTTGATAATCGATGATGAGCCACTTGCCAGGATGATTGTAAAAGAATACCTGCAAAAGTACCCGGCAATAGAATTGTTGCAGGAGTGCAATGACGGATTTGAAGGGCTGAAAGCGATTCAACAACATCAGCCTGATTTAATTTTCCTCGATATTCAAATGCCAAAGATCAATGGCTTCGAAATGCTTGAGCTTATTGATCAACCACCAGCTGTGATCTTTACAACGGCGTTTGATGAATATGCAATCAAAGCGTTCGAAAGTCATGCAATTGATTATTTATTGAAACCGTTTAGCCAGGACCGATTCGATAAGGCTGTTCTGAAAATGTTTGACCAGCATAAGGAGGCCGTAACGCCGACAAAAGTTAGCGCTCCATTGCTTGCTGAAGCTGCACAAACTCCGCCGCAAAATCAACGCGTTGTTGTGAAGAATGGTTCGAAAATCAAGATAATTCCTGTGGAGGATATTTTTTACCTGGAGGCGGCAGATGACTATGTAAAGATTCATACAAAAGAAGGATCCTTTCTCAAAAACAAAACGATGGCTCATTTTGAGCAGTCGCTTGATAAATCTCTTTTTGTTCGTACACACCGTTCATGCATTGTGAATATTCAGCAGATAACACGGATAGATCCATACGAAAAAGACAATCATATTGCGATATTGAAAAGTGGTGGTCGGGTTAGCGTTAGCAAATCGGGCTATGCGAAATTGAAGTTGGTGCTTGGGATTTGATGAGGGCAGCAACGTTCTGAATGCTGTTTAATATTTGTTGACGACCGTTTTTCTCTTACATTATTGCCGCATTTTGCTCATTGCTGAAATCAAATAGCAATCGATATTTACGATTCAATTTTCCAGGCAAGGGAGGTTTCCGGAAACCTATCTTACGAAAGAGGGACTGATGCATAACTATGTGGCGGCTTTTTGCAGTTGAAAACAACGACAGGAAGCAGATGTACTACTATGTATTGGAAAAAAATCGGTTGGTTGGAAGGTGGGGGAGGGAGGGCCCAGCCAGGGCTGGGGGAAACAACAAGGAGTGAAGTTGAGATCCTCATCAAAACTTGTGAAAACCATCCATAACTGAAATAGAAAATCAGCACCAAACAAAATAAAAAAGGAAACAACAATTAGTGGAGTTGAAATCCTCATTAAAACTCGTGGAAACCAACCATACCCGAATTAGACAATCAACACCGAACAAAATCAAAGAAGAAAACAACAATTAGTGCGGTTGAAATCCTCGTCAAAGATTGTAGAAACCAACAATAGCCGAAAGGGAAAATAAAGAGCAAAACAAAATCAAATTCGCCAAAAACCATCGTGGAAATAACTGCCAAAGCAGAGAAAATCTTCAACAAGTAAAGTTGAAATCCTCACTCCTACATTGCAATTTTGAGCTAAAAAACCCATCGAATCTGATTCCGTCTCCCTGAATGCTTTTCGTATAACCAACGAGTTGAGTAGCTAGCAAGATAATTAATCCATTAATGTTGATTTACTTTGCTGTTTCCCGCTCTTTGCAAGAGACCCCATCCGTGGCGATTGAAACGATATCTCCCAATCAGTAATCCTAATCCAAATCTATGGGGCTCTTTTACTCCGAGATTTGTCATTTTAAGACGCGATATACTATCGTTACTAATTACCGCCTTACAACCACTTACACGATAAAAGGTTGCTGCTTTTGAAGCAAAGTCGAGAAACATTCTGATCAATACAATGTTCGCATATTGTTAGTAGTAATAAATTAACTGAAATAGCCAGCTTCTTACGATTTTCCCGGTTGGTATTACTCGTTGATTCTTTTCTAAACTTGCACCGCACCCCTTACTGCTTTTAGCCAACCTTCTTGTTTTTCAACCCATTAAAAATGACTTAAGCTCGCTTCAAACGGAAGCTTTACGAAAAAATCAAGCAACAACATCTCAGCCATTTCATCCATACTTTCACTTACTTGGCGTTCCTGCTATATTCCCTATATTCGACCAAATCAGTTCTATGCACCGACTGCTGCCATTTTGCATTCTTCTTCTCCTAATCTCTCAATTCGCATCAGCACAGAAAAAAGCGTCGATTTCTCCATCCAAGCAATTGATTTTTCAATCAGTCGAAAATCAAAAATCCGATTTAATCAAGATCAGTGATAAAATTTGGGCTTATGCAGAAATTGCAATGAAAGAAAATATGTCAGCTAAACTTTTAGCCGACTATGCCGAATCAAAGGGGTTTCGCATTCAACGCAACGTTGCCGAAATCCCAACAGCGTTTATCGCTGAATTTGGATCAGGCAAACCCATTATTGGTATACTTGGAGAATTCGATGCATTACCGGGGTTGTCGCAAAAAGCACAAACTAAACAGGAAGCCTTGGAGGTCGGTGCCGCAGGTCATGGGTGTGGCCACAATCTCTTCGGAGCCGGAAGTCTTGGTGCTGCTGTTGCAATAAAGGAATTGATCGCAGCTGGAAAATTAAAAGGAACAATTCGATTTTATGGAACACCTGCCGAGGAAGATCTCGCAGGTAAAGTTTATATGGCAAGAGCTGGCGTTTTTAATGACCTGGATGTTTGTTTAGATTGGCATCCTGGCTATGAAAACCTAGCGAACATGCAGGGCTCGCAAGCTGTTACTGATTACCTGGTATCATTCAAAGGCAAAAGCGCTCATGCTGCAGCAGATCCATGGAATGGAAAAAGTGCACTTGATGCTGCGGAACTTTTTACATCCGGAATGAATTACTTGCGGGAGCATATCAAACCAAGTGTAAGAATTCATTATGTTTTTAAACAGGGTGGTAATGTGCCGAATGTTATTCCTGATGAAGCGTCCGTTTGGATTTGGATCCGTGATTCGAAAAGATCAGGTGTCGCAGCAGTTGAAGAAAGAATGAGAGAGGTTGCAAAGGGTGCGGCCATGATGGCTGGCGTTGAAGCAACAGTTAAACTTAATAGCGGTTTATATGAACTATTATTGAATCAGAGTGGTGCACGTGCGTTGCATTCAAATATGCAATTAGTAGGTCCGATTCAATACACAAAAGAAGAAGTTGAATTCGCGAATTCGATTATGAAAGAATACGGTACCGAGCCACAGGGTATCGACGGAAGCATTCGCGCACTTGAAACAACGAGAGAAGAACCCGACGGGGGTTCAACAGATGTTGGTGATGTGAGTTATATCGTACCGGAGATTTCGCTAGGCGCAGTAACAGCACCTGATAAAGCCCCCTGGCATTCATGGGTTGTTGTAGCGTGTGGTGGAATGAGTATCGGGCATAAAGGAATGTTGTTCGCAGCAAAATCATTAGGAGCAACAATGGTTGACCTTTTTGAGAACGAAAAATTGCGAAACGAAATACGCAAAGAATTCGAACATCGGAAAGGAACCGATGTATGGAAAG
>JACMLR010000429.1 GCA_014379515.1 Chitinophagaceae bacterium | reverse complement strand
AATCCAGCTTGCATTCGAATTGGAAACTTCTCAGCGATTGAATTTCTTAATTAAAGATATTAATGGAAGAACGTTGAAAACCTGGTCTGCCAATTTCAGTTCGGGGTATGCAAGCCTTCCTATCAATATCCAGGGATTCAATGCAGGCGTATATTTCATGGTTGTTCAGGGAACTGATTTCACTGACACGAAGAAATTCGTCAAGCAATAATTATTTTCTTCAACGTTGATCTCTTAACCCAGCTTATGAAGCAACTCTATCTTTTTTTATTCCTATTCGTTGCCGTTTCAACGCAAGCTCAACCTGTAAATCAATGTCCGAATTGCTGGCGCGAGATTTTTCGTTCCAGGATGGTTTACAATCAAAACATAACAAGCGGAATCAGGGGATACGTTGAATTTCTGCCGAACAATTATAATCCGAACGGTACAAAAAAGTACCCGGTAATTATCAATTTTCATGGTCGCGATGCTCAAGGAGATGGCAATAGCCAACAAGCCGTTTGCCGTGCCGCTTGCGAAGGAATTGGATTGAAGCTTGAATATTTTCGCTTCCCGGAAGCGGTAGTAGTTAACGGAACAAATTATGAATTCATTATTCTAACACCGCAGTACGACTGGTCAACGACAAGTACCAGTATCAGCGACTTTATCGATTATGCCTTGAATAAATATAAAGCCGATCCTGCCCGTGTTTATATGACGGGGCTTAGTTTGGGAGCCAACCAATTAATGAACTATATGAGTTCATCGTCCGCAAACGCAAGGAAAGTTGCAGCAGTAGTATCATTGGCAGGATGCGATTGGGCAAATCAAAATGGAGCAAACAATTTTGGGTCTAATTCGATTCGCTATTGGGGTATTCATGCAATTGAAGACGCCACTTGCGCTGTCGGAGCCACAGTTTCATGGGCTACGGAAATCAATCGGTATTCTCCCCCTGGCAATCCGATGGGAATGGCTAATTTAACGCCGACGTATAACCCCGGCTTTCCGCATGATATATTTTCAACGATTTACGATCTTAATTGGAAAACGTTACCTGACAATGTTTATCAAAAACATATTACTGAATGGATGGCACAGTATTCCCGACCAGGCGCGGGGGCACTTCCTGCAACGCTGGGGGCCTATTCAGTTTTATTAAAAGGCAAACAGGTTTCGGTTGAATGGACAACAACACTGGAATCTAATACCGATTATTTCTTTATTGAGAGAGCTGGTAGCGATATGCAGTTTAAGCAAATCGGTGGAAAGATCACAGCCGCCGGAAATTCATCTGCGGCCTTGAAATATTCATTCAGCGATCCATCACCTTTAAAAGGAACAAGTTTCTATCGCGTTGTGTTGATGAATAAAGATGGAATGCCTGATATCTATGAAATTAAAAAAATCACGAATCGTGAAAACGGTCTGTCATTAAGTGTAAGCCCAGTGCCCGCCACAACACGGTTACAATTGAGCATAGAACTGGATGAATCGCAACCATTGAATTTTGCTATTCGTGATATCAATGGCCGTACAGTAAAAGCATGGGGAGCGAATTTCACATCTGGTACAGCTAGTTTACCAATCAGTATCGAATCTTTTTCGCCCGGTGTTTACTATCTTGTAGTTCAGGGCACCCGGTTTAATGAAACAAGAAAGTTCGTAAAACAATAAAGATATTATCCCAACTACGTAAAGCCAGAACATCCCGCACACGCGGGATGTTTTTTTTATTACCGGGCATACAAAATTTCGTTGCCGCAATTCTCAATAGATTAATTTTATAGCTCTTCAAAACTAACTGCACATGAAAAAAATCCTTTTTGTTCTTGCATTATTCCTTTCGATTTCAGGGTTTTCACAGCAAATCAATATCAACCAACACTTCAAAGAATGGAAGCCGCGTAATATCGGACCGAGCGGGATGAGTGGAAGAATTGTTGCAATTGATGCTGTACACAAAAATCCCAATATCATTTACCTCGGCGCTGCTTCCGGAGGCGTTTGGAAAACAGTGAATGGCGGAAGTGAATGGACCCCAATATTCGATGAGGAATCCACACTCAATATCGGCTCTCTTACGATTCAACAATCTAACCCCGCAGTTATTTGGGTAGGAACGGGAGAGGGCAATCCGAGAAACTCGCTTAATATCGGCGAAGGAATCTATCGCACGCTGGATGCGGGAAAGACATGGAAATTGATGGGTCTCGAAAAAACGAAGAACATTCATCGTGTGATCATCGATCCTAATAACCCAAATATTATTTATGCCGCGGCAATTGGTAATCCTTTTGGAGAACATCCAGATCGCGGTGTTTATAAAACAACCGATGGTGGAGAAACCTGGAATAAAATATTATATGTAAATGATACGACCGGTTGCGCAGAACTTGTGATGGATCCATCCAATCCAAACAAACTGATTGCATCAATGTGGCAGCATCGCCGTCAACCCTGGACTTTCAAAAGTGGTGGCACAGGAAGCGGTTTGTATATGACTGTAGATGGTGGAAAGACCTGGAAGAAAATGGGCAAAGAAGAAGGAATTCCTGACGGACAACTTGGAAGAATCGGGCTTGCGTTTTCCCGCAGCATGCCTTCCCGCGTTTATGCTAAGATCGAATCTACAAAAAATGGCTTTTATCGAAGTGATGATGGTGGTTTCAAATGGACGCTTGTCAACAGTGATCCGGCTCAGGTAACCGATCGCCCATTCTACTACCAGGAAATTTATGTTGATCCACAAAACGAAAACCGGATCTACGATATCCATTCAACCGTTACATACAGTGAAGACGCTGGAAAATCTTTCCAGACATTAATTCCTTACAGTGGTATTCACCCTGATCACCATGCATGGTGGATCGATCCAAACAATCCGAATTTTATCATCGAAGGAAATGATGGTGGTATCGGCATTTCCCGCGACCGCGGTGCTAACTGGGTTTTCGATGAGAAGATTCCTGTCGGCCAGTTCTATCATATCAATGTCGATAATCAAATGCCATATAATGTAATGGGCGGTATGCAGGATAATGGTAGCTGGCGCGGACCGGCCTACACATTAACGACCAGCGGTATCCGAAATTATTATTGGGAGAATGTTGGTGGTGGTGATGGATTTGATGTTATGCCAGATCCGGATGATAATGATTGGGTCTATTCAATGAGCCAGGGTGGCTCAGTTGGTAAACAAAATGTTCGCACAGGTGACCGTTGGTTTATCAAACCTCCAGGCATCGATATGTCAACAAAACTTCGCTTCAACTGGAATTCAGCAATCGCGCAGGATCCTCATGATACAAAAACGATTTACTTCGGCAGCCAGTTCCTTCATCGCAGCAATGATAAGGGTGCATCGTGGCAAACGATTTCTCCGGACCTCACAATGAATAATCCTGAGCAACAAAAACAAGATGAGACAGGTGGATTAACACTCGACATAACGGGTGCAGAAACGTTTAACACCATTATTACCATTGCGCCATCTGCAAAACAAAGCGGTGTTGTTTGGGTTGGAACCGATGATGGAAATGTTCAACTTACCACGGATGCTGGTAAAACATGGACAAATTTCCGTGGTAAAATTCCCGGGCTGACGGCCGGTGCATGGATACCACAAATTCAGGCTTCAAGACACAATGCAGGTGAAGCTTTTGTAGTAGCAAACGATTATCGCCGTGCAGATTTCAAACCATATATCTTTCGCACAACTGATTTTGGAAAAACGTGGACGCGCCTGGTGGATGAAAATAAAGTGAGAGGCTATGCGCTTTGTGTTATCCAGGATCCCACTGAACCGAATCTTATTTTCGTTGGAACTGAACATGGACTTTGGGTAAGCCTAAATAACGGTGCCAGTTTCCAACAATGGAAGAACGGTTACCCTTCTGTTTCTACATATGACCTTGCAATCCAGGAACGAGAAGCGGACCTCGCCATTGCTACTTTTGGTCGCTCCCTTTGGATACTGGATGATATTCGTCCGTTGAGAAAACTTGCAGCGTCAAAAGGTACACTTGCAAAAGCACTTACGATGTATCCCATCCCCGATGCACATCAAATTGCATACAGACCAGCTACTGGTTATGAGTGGAGTGTTGCAGGCCTTTGGGATGCGGAAAACAGAAGAAGAGGTGCACCGATTTCCTTCTCATTAAATAAAACGATTGCAGCTCCGGCTACACCAACCCGTGATACGGTTGCCGCTCCTCAACCAGCAACGGGCGGTCAGGGCAGACGCGGCGGGGGCGGTGGTTTTGCTGGCAGAGGTGGTGCTGGCGCAGGACGAGATAGTGTTCTAGTAAGAATCTACAATGATAAAAATGAGTTGATACGTAATACGCGTTGGAGAGCCGACACTGGTTTTAATCGTGTGTATTGGGGAATGGAAGAAAAAGGTTTCAGACAACCAGGCTCGCCGAAACCGCGACCTGGTGCACCTGAACCCGGTGGACTCCAGGTTTTACCAGGAACATACAAAGTGGTCCTCAGTTCCGGCCGCGATACCGACTCAGGATTTATTACCATTAAAGATGATCCGCGCCTTGGTAACCGGAATGAAGCGAAACTTGCACAACGCGCCACTTATGCGCGGCTACGCAAAAGCACAGAAAAATTAACTGAAGCTCTTGATCGACTGACGGATGCTTCTGACCTGTTAACCAAAATGAATTCTCAATTACTGAATGTAGAGGGGAAAGAAGCGGATTCTCTCCGGAAAAATACAAAAGCGTTACAGGACTCGGTAAAATCAATCCGCGAATTTATCAGTGGAACAACGTCTGATCGCCAGGGCATCAGTCGCTCACAGGCGCCGACAGTAATGACAAGGATACAGGAGGCAAATCAGAATATAGGTTCCAAACCACTTGCTCCCGGTGCGCAGGAAATTAAGCTGATTGAGAATGCGGAAAAATTGATCACCGATGCGGTTCAACGAACCAATGCATTGTTTGAAGGAAAATGGAAGTCCTACAGAATGCAGGTTGAAAACACTAAGATAAATTTATTTAAAGATTATAAACCAATCGAATAACGGCGTTGAGTAGCCGGAAATCGAAGGGGAATTTTTTATTAATATTTGTTTCGCTAACGAATTAGATCAATTACTATTTGCTATGAAATTATCTCATCTATCCGAGACATTGATTGGTTCGGAGATTGTGAAACTCGGCGGCGAGATCCGCGAAAAGATCCGCCTCGGCGAGACGATTTATAATTTTACCGTTGGCGATTTCGATCCTGCGGTCTTTCCTATCCCAAAAGATTTGGAGGATGAAATCGTCCAGGCATATCGAAATCACTTTACAAATTACCCGGCAGCAGAAGGCAATCTTGATCTTCGGGAAGCAATCATTCACTTCATCAATGAATACGAGCAGCTAGAATATTCCTTACCTGAAATTTTGGTTTCCTGTGGTGGGCGACCGCTGATCTATTCAGTTTATCGCGCAATCTGTGACAAGGGCGATAAAGTAATTTATGCGGTGCCTTCATGGAACAATAACCATTACACGCATTTTGTGGAGGGTGAGCATATTGTTATCGAGGCAGGACCCGAAACTAAGTTTATGCCATCGGTTGAACAATTGCGGCCACACATCAAATCTGCGACGCTACTATCACTTTGTTCACCGCAAAATCCGACGGGTACTACTTTTTCTAAGGAAGAGCTGGAAGCGATTTGTGATATGGTTCTTGATGAAAATGTATCGCGCCCCACGGGTGCTAAGAAACTGTTTGTGATGTATGATCAGATGTACTGGCATCTCACGTTTGGTGACATCGTGCATTACAACCCGGTTTCGTTACGACCAGCAATGAAAGAGTACACTGTTTTCATCGATGCGATCAGTAAAGTGTTTGCAGCTACTGGTGTTAGGGTAGGATGGTCGATGGGACCTGCAGAAATCATCAATAAGATGAAAGCTATCCTGGGTCATGTTGGTGCATGGGCTACAATGGCAGAGAAAAAAGCTTTTGAAAAATTTCTATACAAAAATAAAGTTATTGATTCTTATATGGTCGAATTCAAATCGAAAATTGAAGAACGACTCCGCGGTATTTACGAGGGACTGACGGACCTGAAACAACAAGGGCATAACGTAGATGCCATAACGCCGCAGGCAGCAATTTACCTGACTACCAAATTTGATCTTGTTGGAAAGACAACAGCTGAGGGCCAGTTGTTGAAAGATCAGGAGGATGTTACTGCGTATCTACTTAATCATGCACACCTCGCAATTGTTCCTTTCTATGCATTCGGAACAAGCCGTACTTCGAGTTGGTATCGATTGAGTGTTGGAACATGTAAGAAGGAAGACATTCCGATGATGTTACAGCAATTGAAAACTGCACTCGAGAAACTGCGATAAGAGCATGGTTTAAATAGAAAAGGAGGATCAATCGATCCTCCTTTTTATTTGTACGAAACTTCTTAATTCTTATTAATGATGAAGACAAACGGTTTCAGTTCCCGTTTCGATATGATCGCTTGTATTCTACTTTGCTTTCGAAGAATCTTATAGCGGTTCATATCAAAAATCTCATGGGCCTGGCAAAGATTTGTGGCGGTTTCGAAACCAACCAGCAATTGATGAATTCTTTCTAACTCCACTTCCATGGAAGTTGAGTTTAGAAATTCATCTTTCACCAGAACAAGCAAATCGCGGTTAGGCGCTTTCATTGCAATCAGATTTTAGTACCCTACAAAGCCTCGGTTAACTCCGCAGCCACATTTTTTTGATGTCCCTCCCATGCGGCTACTGCCTGCACAAGATGCAAAAATTATGCTAATAAATAACAACAAAATAATATGGCGAAAGTTGACCCGCTTCATGGACTTGATTTTTACTAATTTAAAACTATTTTACGGGGCAAATAGTATGCTTGGTTGTCTTATTCTTTTCAAAATAACATTGTTTTGCGTAAACCCAATGTAGTAATTGCTCTACTTGATTGGGGATTGGGCCATACCACTCGTAGTATTCCGATTATCAACCATTTACTTGCCCGCAACTGCAATATCACCGTCGCATGCAATGCTACTCAGAAAGCCCTGTTAATCAATGAATTTCCAGATATCAGGTTTGAAAATCTCGAAGGTTATAATCTGCACTATGGTAAAACCACCTGGAAAACCATCACCGCAATAATTTTTCAGGCCCGAAAAATTTTGATAAATATCAAATTGGAGCATAAGTGGTTACACGAATACGTTGAAGGCCAGGCAACTGATCTTATCATTTCAGATAACCGATTTGGCTTCTATCATCCCAAAATCAAGTCGGTTTTTATAACGCATCAACTAAGAATCCGGACCGGATTGGGTCCCGCGTTCGACTCTTTGATTCAGCGTTTCAACTATCGACACATCCAAAATTACCAGGCTTGCTTTGTTCCTGACACCTACAGCATGACGTCCACCTTGGCGGGCGACTTATCACATCCAGTCATTCTACCCAGGACCGCTACACGATTTATTGGTCCGCTTTCAAGGTTCGCTACCTGCACAAGCAGCAACAAATACGATGGACCAATTCTCATTTTACTTTCCGGTCCTGAGCCACAGCGGACAATACTGGAAGAAAAAATAGTCAGGCAATTATCCGTAAATACAGATCATATCATACTGGTTCGCGGGAAACCCGGCGACAACGTAGTGCCTGAAAGCAGCTCAAGGGTGAAAATTTTCAATCATCTCCCTGCATTGATCTTGAACCAATACTTATGTTCCGCAAGATTTGTGGTGAGCCGTGCGGGTTATACGTCGATCATGGATTATATGAAACTCGGGATCAAGTCTATTTTAATTCCAACTCCTGGTCAGGCTGAACAGGAGTACCTGGCCGAATACCTTCATAGTAAAAAGTATGTGTTCTCCATATCGCAAAAAGCTTTCGATTTAAATGATGCGCTGGCGGCAGCCGGGGAATTCGACTATCATCTACCAAATATCGATATGAATCAATACCAGCTAGTGCTGGATGAATTCCTGGAAAAAATCCAAAAGGTTTAGTAGTCCTCTTTAATTTTGGAATAAACGCGTTGAAGAATTGGAAAGCTCATGCTGCCGTATTAGCTGCTAATCTTATTTTCGGAATCAATTTCAGTACCGTTCAATTTGTTACCAAAAAATTCATTGGGCCTTTTGGCCTGAATGTTTTGCGCGTTGCAGTAAGCACTGTTCTATTGTGGATCTTAATTCTCTTTTCAAATACAAAAGCTGGAATTGAGAAAAAGGATCTGGGCCGATTTCTTCTCTGTTCGTTGACAGGTGTTGTTATTAACCAGATGCTCTTTATAAAAGGACTTTCAATGACGCTAAGTATTCATGCGTCACTACTGATACTCGTAACTCCGCTATTTATAACTGGCTTTGCCGCATGGCTGGGCCTCGAGCGATTGACCTTCTTAAAAATTGCCGGTCTCATCACTGGTATATCTGGCGCAGTAATGCTTTCTCTCGACCGAAAACACGGTGGCAATAATGATGATGTATTCTGGGGAGATATATTTATTATCATCAATGCCATATCGTACGCATTCTATTTTGTATTAGTAAAGCCGTTGATGCAGCGATACAATCCGGTGCATGTTGTACGCTGGGTGTTTACGTTTTCGTTGATATTGGTGATTCCCCTGGGATGGGAAGATCTACGCCGGGTTGATTGGGCGATGGCGGCGCCGACAGAAATTGCGGCGATCATTTTCATAGTGATTGGAGCTACTTTTTTTGCGTATCTCTTTAACCTTTATGGGATTCATCATTTAGGTGCAGGAATAACTGGAACATATATTTATACTCAACCGGTATTTGCAGCGATAATCGCAGTACTCGTCTTAAATGAAGTATTCACCGTTTACAAAGCACTTGCGGCATTCTTGATTTTGATTGGCGTGTTTCTGGTCGGGTTAAAAAAAACCGGCAAACAGGTTAGCTGACTTCCCTGTTCTTAGTCACTCCTTAAAACAGGAATGCAATAACCGGGGTTATTGCATTCCTCTTATGATTATTTGTTGGTCTTGTTTATTGCTTCACTAACTTCTGGACAGTTGAGAAATCTTCGCCAGCGGTGCGAAGGAAATAAACTCCTGCAGGAAGATCGGTTGCCGGGATTGTTACCCCAGTTGTGCCTTCACCGAAATTAGAAGTCCTTGTTTTCAGCACTTTACCATTCATATCAGTGATGGTGAAAGTGACGCGTTGGCTTTTGTTTACATTGATATAAACCGATACATCGTCATTTACTGGATTCGGAGAAATGACAACTTGAGAAACAGCACTACGGCTATTCAAAACTATACGAGTTTCGTAATAATTCTTCTTACCATCTGCATCCGTTTGTACGAGGCGATAGTAATTTATTCCGTTTACAGGATTGTTATCTATAACACGATAACTGCTTTTAGCTGTTGAGTTGCCATTTGCCTTCACAGTAGACAGAGCACTGTAACGTTGATCAGCCCCCGCTTTTTCAATCGTGTAAGAATCAGCGTTAATTTCTCTTGAAGTTGACCAATCAAGATAAACCTTACCACTATTCAACCTTGCAGTATAATTTTCCAGTTTCACAGGTAGCGATACACCATTGGTATATTGTGCATACCACTCGAGCATATTGCGACCATTGAAACGGAAAGCAGAATCATACAATTTATTCCAGCTATTGTGAGCGAACCCTTCACATGCGAAAGGACCAGTAGATCCGTCAAGTACGATCAATTCTGCTTGTGGATTTGCACCAGCAGCATTGATTTGATTAACCCAGTTCACAGATGTTGAGTGAGGACATGTTCCAGGCCCACCGGATCCATCAGCCGTACAAGAAATAAAACGAACTGGAAGTCCTGCGGTGGCAATATTTACCGCAGCATTCGCTGGATTTGGCCATACACCAATTTGCGAGCAGGTTGATGATACGGTAATCGCTGCGACACGATTTGCACGAGCCACGCTGCTGCCGGCGTATTCGATAACAATGTTTGAACCCGCGCTCATACCAGTAAGATAGATGCGTGATGGATCAACACGGTAGTTTGCAAGTGCATAATCGATTACTGAATCCACGGAACTTGCGGAAGGGAAACCATTACTGCCGTTGAAATAATTGTAAGCATCATACTGGAATTGCAACACAATGAATTTGTACCACTGACCATTGAAGAAAGCCGAGTCACGAAATTTGTTCTCTGCAATTTTTCCTGGAAGTGAAGTAGGTTGATCATCCAGCATCGCGCAAGGATCAACACCATAAGGAGCGATTGCATTGTATGGCGGAACAGGATTCGTCCGTGGTGTTTCTGCCGCAGATCCATAACCGCCGAAATAAATTACGACGGGATATAAAGTTGTCAGATTTGCAGGATTATAATTTGGCGGCGTATGCTGAAGCATGGAAACATAGCGGGGGTCGCCAGGCGAGCCACCAACAGCAATTGGTGCAATTTTTTTCTGACGAATATTTGTAAAATTAATATTGCCATAGCTCGGTCCGGTACAAGCCGAATCAGGCTGAGCAAAGCTGGTCATGACAAAACTTAGCAAAAGCCCTAACATAACTAACCTTGGAGACATTAGGCAGCTTACAGTCATGTGTAATTTTCTGATCATTGTTGTGATGTTTTTAGTAATGAAATCAAACCAAGGCCGACCGCTGTTTTTACAAGAGGAGAAAGGACTTTTGAGGGGCCTTAAAGATAGGAAAAAAATGATTCGGCCATTGCTGCTTAAGAAATCAGCGACTAAATTCCCGCCTTAGGATAATCGAAAAAAAGAAATTCTTTCGCAGCAAGTTCGAACGAGGGCCAGTCGTTACACGCAGAAGACACAGCGAAAATTGCGCTAGTAGGCATATTGTCCGTTCGCACACTGGTTAGGCGATTGACGAACTCTGTAATCCCCGGATTATGGGAGAAAAATATTACCGTATCTGTTGACTCCGGGCACTTTGCGATAGCCGCAAACATCTCTTGTGCGGATGCCAGGTACAGCTCCCGTTTGAGTTCAATTCGTTCTTTAGGAAAATTCAATTCTTCGGCAAACGCTATTGCAGTCTTGCGAGCGCGTTTTGCTGAGCTTGATAAAAAATAATCGGGTTGAATGCCCCGGCTCGCAAGACGGCGGGCCATCTCCGGTGCCTCCCGTTTACCTCGTTCATTTAATGGCCGCTCAAAATCGTCAAGATTGGAATCGCCCCAACTACTTTTCGAATGCCTTACAGCTATTACTGATTTCATAATGAAACAATTAGGGATGGCAAATATCAAAACTGAAAAAGGTCAATACCCGCGAACATTTTTACCCTCCATATAATTGATGAAAGCTTTGTTGACTACCCGATTACCACCGGGTGTGGGGTAATTGCCGGTAAAATACCAGTCGCCTGTATTCGTCGGACAAGCCTTGTGTAGTGACTCGATCGTTTGAAAAATCACCTGCACTGGTATCGTAAATCCTTTCGGTGTAATTAGTTCTGCAATTTTGTTCGACAATTGCGCGGTACTAAAAGGAGCATAGACCTGCTGAACAATATTTTCCTGGTGGATACCGCCGGCCCGATCCAATTCTTTGCATTTAAGGTAGAGATCCTGCAAACAATGATCCTGACCTTTTTCCTTCCACAACTCCATAGCTGCACGGAAAGCAATGAAATCACCCAGTTTACTCATATCAATTCCATAGCAGTCCGGATATCTAATTTGCGGAGCGCTTGATAAGATAATTATTTTCTTAGGCTGAAGACGGCCAAGCATTCGTACTATACTTTCCTTCAATGTGGTACCACGTACGATCGAATCATCGATGACTACAAGAGTGTCCTGATTTTTTGCAACCGTTCCATAAGTGATGTCATACACGTGCTGAACCATTTCATTTCGGCTCGCATCCTCTGTAATGAACGTCCGCATCTTTACATCCTTGATCGCTACTTTTTCCACCCGAACGCGACGGGTGACCATTTCAGTGAGTTTTTCCTCATCAAAATCTTTTCCCCACGACATAATCCGTTGAATCTTAATTTTATTGAGGTAGTCTTCAAGTCCTTTTTGCAAGCCATAAAAGGCAACCTCAGCGGTATTCGGAATGAAGGAGAAAATGGTATTTTTCAGGTCATTATTAATGGCATCAAGCACCTGCTCGCTAAGATTATAACCAAGCGCAGCCCGTTCGCTGTAAATCTTTTCGTCGCTTCCGCGAGAAAAATAAATTCGTTCGAAACTGCACGCTTTACGTTCTTTTGGCGGGAGAATTTGTTCGATTTGAATTGTTCCGTCTGCCTTTACGATAATCCCCTTCCCTGGCATTAGTTCCAAAACCTCGTTTTCACCAACGTTGAAAACCGTTCGGATTGCAGCTCGTTCCGATGCCGCAACAACAACATCGTCATTGATATAATAGTAAGCGGGCCTAATGCCATGCGCATCCCTGAACACAAACGCATCACCATTGCCAACAAGTCCGCCAACAGTAAAACCTCCATCAAAAAGGGAAGTTGCCTTCTGCAGGAGTTTAAGAACATTGATGTTTTCCGGATTTTCCTGCTCAGCGCGTGCGAGGTAATGATGAATTACTTCCATCATTGCGGCGAGATCACTTTGCTTTTGAAACTCTCCCGGTTCCATGTTGACCAGCCCGAAGAGCTCGTCAGTATTTACAAGATTGAAATTCCCAGCAAGAGCGAGGTTAAGTGCTGGAACTGTATTTCGTTTTATAAACGGATGGCAAAATTCGACGTTGTTTTTCCCCTGGGTTCCATACCGGAGATGACCGAGTAAAAGCTCGCCCAGAAAGGAGATATGACCTTTCATCAAGCCTGGATGGCGGGTAATATCGTTTTGAAACTTTTCAAGTTCCTTGACTTCATTCTTGATTTGAGAGAAGATGTCGACGATTGGCTGTTGAGCACTACTTCGAATTCGTTGAAGAAACGGATAACCTGGTTCGACATTTAACTTAACTGCTGCTACTCCGGCACCGTCCTGCCCGCGGTTGTGCTGCTTTTCCATGAGCAGATAGAGCTTGTTGAGGCCCCACATCACTGTTCCAAACTGCTGCTGATAATAAGAAAAAGGTTTTCGTAACCGAATGAATGCCAGACCGCATTCATGTTTTATAGCATCGCTCATGTAAAGATTTACAATGTACAGGAAAGCGCAAAGGTATGTTCGATTTGCGAGAAAAACAGAGCGGGAAGGTTAAGATTGATTTCGATAGAAGCAAAAAAAGGCCCCTCAGTCTTCATAGGATTGGGGGGCAGTTCTTCGTTAGGATAATAGATAAGCTTTTAACAGAGCGCTTTTCAGGGATTGGATAATTTGTTTCTCGGACGGAATTTGGATTTCAACTGGTTTTTAGATATTGCGATCTTGTAACTGGATGCAAGTTGTTCAAAACTCCGGGCGTTTGCAAGCATGCAGTCGAAAATTCGCGACACTTAAATAGTAACCCAAACCAGCGATACAGGTTTACTTTTAGCATTGCCGCCGCAGGCAATGCTATAGTAACCAACGTCGTAATTATACCAACTCCGCTGATGCGACTTAAATATAAGTTGCTGTATTGTTGATGAAGTTCACCAACGATGCAGAATTTTTGAGCTTTAATTTCTTAAGAATGTTGTGGCGATGAACTTCTACTGTTTTCAAGGAGATGTTCAGCTGACCCGCGATTTCTTTTGAAGAAAATCCTTCTTTGATCAGATTGATAATCTGGATTTCACGCTCAGTAAGTGCGTTTACATTTGGAGTGTCTTTGTTCTCTTCCAAAACCAATTCAGAAATATTGTTTTTGATCTCATCACAGATGTATTTGTTACCGCTGTTTACTTCGAGAATTGCTTTGATCATTTCTTCCTTCGAAGAGTTTTTGGTAACATAACCACGTGCACCAATCTGCAGCATTTTCTTAGCATACGCAGGTTGTGAATGCATCGAAACGCCGATGATTTTTGAAGCAGGCGATACTTTACGTATACGTTCTGTTGCTTCAAACCCGGAAATCGGAGTCATGTTGATATCCATGAGAATGATTTGTGGACGCTTCGTACGCGCCACTTCAACTGCTTGTTCCGAATCGCCACACTCAGCGACAACTTCAAAACGCGGATCGTTGTTTAGAATGTAGCTCCATGTTTCGCGTATGAGCTTGTGGTCGTCGGCGATAAGAATGCTTACCTTTTGCATAATTTAAAGTTTACTGGTTTGAAATAGGCAGGTTTATGTTTAAGCTACAGCCCTTGCCCGGAGCCGTGACTATTTTTACTTTTCCATTGAAGAGTTCGGCCCTGCTACTGATGTTTGAAAGACCTACTCCCTTTTTATGTTTAACGGCGTCCAGATCGAAACCCTGTCCGTCGTCTGCTATCGAGATATCGATCATATTCGCTTCTGCAAACAGTTCGATAATCAGGTTCTTCGCATTCGCATGCTTCATCACGTTATTCACCTGCTCTTGTGTAATTCGAAAGACCATCAGCTTTTGTTGTTCTGTCATTGCCTCTTCGATACCTTTTGAATAATAGAACTCGACATTGAGTTTGCGTGTCAATTTGATACTCTCTGCCAAATCCTGAATACTTTCAACAATTCCCAAATCACCTATGCTCGATGGAACAAGCGAGCGTGAAATTGTCCGGATCTCATTGATGGCATGGGAGATATTGTTAGTACTCATCTCAATCAAATTCATCCTGTCCGTCTCATCCGTTTTTGCTACTTCGAGGTAAAGCTTGGCTGTCGATAGTATCTGGTTGATATTGTCGTGAAGCTCTTTACCAATCAGTGAACGTTCTTTCTCTTGCGCATCAACAACGGCCTGAGCAACGAGTTTCTGTTTATTCAATTCCTGGCGTAACAACTTCTTCTCGAGTTCACGTTTTTCAGTGATATCCTGCATTGATCCAACCATGCGGCTCACGCGACCTTGTTGATTGTAGATTAAAAACCCGCGATCAGAAACCAGCACATACTTACTATCAGCAGTTCGGAAACGATATTCGTCTTGCCAGATTTGCTGGCTATTGCTGCTGATGAAACGCTGTACACTTTGCACAACGCGATCACGATCATTGGGATGAATGCTTGCTTCCCACATACCAAGATCGTTGTTGAAGTAGCCTGCTTTATATCCAAACAAACCGTGAAACCCTTCACCCCAATACATATTGTTGGTTACAACATCCAGATCCCAGATGGCATCATTGGTAGCCATGGTTGCAAGAAGGTAGCGCTCGTTGCTCACTTTGATTTTCTCTTCGGATTGTTTGTTCTCGATTATTACCCGAAGGATATTTACAGTTCGTTCAATCACTAATGTCTCTTCAGCCGATGGCATTTTCTTTTCGCTATGATAGAGTGCAAATGAAGCAAGTACTTTGTTCTGTGAACTTAATATTGGAAAAGACCAGCATGACTGCAATTGATAATGTTCCGCAAGCTCACGATACTGATCCCAAAGAGGACTGTTCGGAATATCGTCCACAAGCACGTTTTGTTTGATATACATTGCTGTTCCGCAGGACCCTGCCGCAGGTCCGATTTTATGCCCTTGTATTGCTTGTGAGAACTCAGTTGGTAAACATGGTGCTGAAAGTGTTTCTATCGATTTTCCATCTTCCTGCAATGAAATGACGGAACAGATAATACCAGGAAACATCTTTTCGATTCCAGTCAGCAACTGATCCGTGATAACTTTCAACGACGTTTGTGGTTTTGCATTCAGTTCCAGTATCTCTTTTTCAAGTGCAAGTAAAAATTCCTGGCGTTTACGTTTGGTTACATCACGGAAGTAAATAAACAATCCCTGCATCGACGGAAACGCACTGGTCTCAAACCACATATTGTGTTTTACACTATAATGCTCCAGTACAATCGTTTCATTTTTTCCAAGCGCTTCCTGGAACTGTACTGCAACTGAGTGAGTAATATCCGGAAATACCTCTGTAATTTTTTTGCCGATGGCTGATGCCGCAGGAATACCGGTATTTGTTTCAAACACTTTATTCCATAAAAACACACGCATCTCTTTATCGACTGCAATGAAACCATCTGTAATACTATCGAGGATACTATTGATTCGATCTGAATATTCACGAAGTTGCTGTTCGTTACGTTTCAATTCAGCGTTTGCATTTTTGCCATGGGAGATGTCGATGAAAGAAGCAACAACGGCATCCGGAACCTCACGTTGTTCCGTGTAATAAATCGGCTCAGTATTTATTGAAAGCCAAACAGTAGGTGCGTCGTTCTTATCAACTCCAAGAATTATATTTTGAAATGAAGTCCCATGTTTTCTGGTCACAAAGGAAGGGAAATCGTCTGCTTTAAACTCAGTACCATCTTCATGAATGTATCTCCAGCTTGCGGCATAGCTCGAATCACCACGATCATCAGGAATCTTCAAAATTTCCTGCGCACTTTTGTTGATCGCAATTACTTTTCCGGCGGAATCCCACAAAACGATTCCTTCTGCCAATGCTTCTACAACCGAACGATAGCGTTCATCGCTCCGCCGCAACTCTTCTTCAGATTTGCGCTTCGCGGTTATGTCACGGTGAATACCAACTAGTCCAATTTTTTCACCATTGTTATCAAACATGAACGAAAGCGAAGATTGAAGTATCATTTCGTTACCGTCGACCTTTTGATAAATCATTTCACCGGTCCAAATATTCTGCTTCGCGAGTATCTCAACAACATCCTCACGTGATTGATTGACATAGCGGTGGTTTAGTACATTCCGAATTGGCTTACCAATTATCTCTTCCTCCGTAATACCATAGATCTTTTCTGCCCCCTTATTCCAGCTTTGCACCACATAATTCAAATCGGTCGAAATAATTGCCTCCGTAACCTGTTGCATAACGTGAGCCTGGTAGATCAATTTTTCTTCTGAAAGTTTTCTGTCATGGATATCGATAACGCTTCCAATATAACCAAGGAATGTGCCGTCTGCCAGGAATCGTGGAATCGCCTGCTCGATCACCCAGCGATGCTGACCACTAGTCGAACGTAACCTATATTCGATTGAAACAGGCTTGCGAACTTCAGTTTGATTTTTGTATTCATTTGAAACTTCATCCAAATCATCCTGATGAACAAGTGAGGTCCACTTTTCTGAATTGACTTGATCCGTATCGTAACCAGTAAATTCGGCCCAGCTTTTATTGACGTAAGTTGTTTCGTCGTTTTCATCAGAAACCCAAATCATCACGGGTGTAGTATCGGCGAGTTGTTTAAACCGTGCTTCGCTTTCAACGATAACATCCTTTGCTTTTTTGCGCTCGATGGAACTTGCGAGCGAAGAAGCAATCGTCTTTAGCACGGTTTCATCCATCTCAGTCCATATGCGCGATTGTTGACAATCATCCAACCCAACAAATCCCCAGAAGTTTTGGTTTACGAATAATGGCACGATAAGAAGCGATTGCACTCGCTGACGGAACAACATCTCCTTAAGAAAAGTATTATCTATTTTGTCGGTGATGCTCGCAAAAGTTGAACCTTCGTTCAGTCCGACTAACAGATCTTCGAAATGACTGAAAGATAATTGTTGCAATTCTTTTTCGTCAATCTGCGGGAGGCAAGATGGTGAACACCATTCATGTGTGAGCGAAGTTACAAACTCACTTTGCGGCGTAACCGAGTTTTCAAATAAGTAAACACGATCAGCGCCAGTGGCATGTCCAACAGCTTCTAAAATATCCTCAATTACATTGCCATAATCGTCAGCTTTT
>JACMLR010000039.1 GCA_014379515.1 Chitinophagaceae bacterium | reverse complement strand
CTTGCTGCAAGGAACGGTACATGTCTTCCGATAATTTGGAAGTAGCTTTCAGGTCATCTTTGGGAAAACCTTTGCCTATCAGGAAATCGATGATCGTTTCCTGACCAACATTGAACTCTTTGGCCGCGCCTAACAGTCTTGGTAATTTTAATTCTGCCATTCAGGTTTTTTGTGATGATGGTTTAGCACGTGAATCGTCAAACGCTGATCGACCGAAAGACTCCTAAATTAAAGCATTCGCTGCCAGAGGAGAACAATCTACGATTCACGATTCACGCCATTTATTCTTTTTCAAATTCTTCTTTCAATATTCGTCTGACGTCTTCGATCGTTTCTTTTTCCAGATCTGTACGTCTTTCCAGTTCTTCAGCTGTCAGATTCAAAACGCTTCTGCCCGTGTCGCAACCGATGCGTTTGAATTCGTCGATAATCCACGGTTCAATTTCATCGCTGAATTCATTCAGGTCGATATCGAATTCCTGTGGTTCTCCTTCGGTGTCGCGGAATACATCAATGCTGTATCCTGTCAATTCCTGGGCCAGCTTAATGTTGACCCCTTTTTTTCCAATTGCCAATGAAACCTGGTCAGGTTTCAGGTAAACATTCGCATGTTTTGCCTCGTTATCCAACTCCATGCTGGTAATTTTTGCAGGAGTGAGGGACCGCTGTATCAGCAATTGAGTATTATTAGTCCAGTTAATTACATCAATGTTTTCATTTTTCAATTCACGTACGATTCCGTGGATCCGGCTACCCTTCATTCCTACGCACGCACCGACAGGATCGATACGATCGTCAAACGATTCTACGGCAACTTTTGCTCTTTCACCTGGCTCGCGAACAATTTTTTTAATAACAATCAAGCCATCAAAAATCTCTGGTACTTCTATTTCCAGCAATTTAGCAAGGAAAGAAGGAGACGTACGCGATAGTATGATTACTGGTGAGTTATTTTTTAGTTCTACTTTTCTTACAACAGCTCTCGAATTCTCGCCTTTTTTGAAATAATCCTGGGGGATTTGTTCAGATTTTGGAAGGATCAATTCGTTTCCTTCCTCGTCAAGCATCAGGATTTCCTTCTTCCAAACCTGGTAGACTTCCGCGCTGATGATATCACCCACGCGCTCTCCATATTTCTTTACAAGAACATTCTTTTTCAAATCACTGATACGACTGGCAAGTGTTTGTTTAGCAGCAAGAATCGCGCGACGGCCGAAATCGAGGATGTTCACTTCTTCATAAAGTTCCTCGCCAACTTCAAAATCTGGTTCTAGTTTTACAGCATCACTGTAAGCTATTTCAGCCAGAGGGTCTATTACCGCGCCGTCTTCGACGATCATACGGCGGCGGATGATTTCAAGGTCACCCTTTTCCGCGTTCACAATTACGTCAAAATTTTCGTCGCTTCCGTATTTTTTCCGAAGTAAGGTTTTGAAAACGTCTTCCACGACTTTCATCATCGTCGGTCGATCAATGTTTTCCGCATCCTTAAATTCTGCGAACGCTTCGATCAGGTTAATACTTGCCATAATCTACAATTTAAGTACCCGGTCTCCCGGATTTTAGAATACTACTTGAAGTTTTGTTGATTTTATGTTTTCTAATAAAAGGCTATGCAGCAGCACTTCTTTCTTTTTACCAGGTTGCCGGCCCTGCATTCCTTTGGATTTGGTTTCTTCTATAATTATCCCGTCTTCTGTCACTTCCATCAGTTTCCCATCGATTTTAACCCCGTCTTTTAGCAGAACTTCCACAAGTCGTCCAACATTTTTCTTGTACTGGCGGTGCAGTTTGAGTGGTTCATCCAGTCCCGGAGAGGATACCTCCAGGGAAAAATCATCTTCAGGAAAAAGTTTGGTTTCTTCGAGCTGTTTGTAAAGAGCGCGGTTAAAAGCAATGCATTTTTCGATCGTAATTCCTTGATCTCCATCCAAAAACACCTTGACATTGTTCGTGGGTTTGATCTTTATTTCAACCACAAAATACTCGGGCTGACTCTCCATCAGACCGGCCAACAGGCTCTCGATCGTACTTACTTGCGTTTCTATGTTCATATCCGGGAAACAAAGAAGGGAACGATTCCGTTCCCTTCTCCTTCATCTTTTGTCCGGTGCAAATGTAGGGGAATTATTGTTGAAATTCAAAAAGGACATTAATGCAAAGAATACAGAATTCAGAATAAAGGAGACAGAAGTGGAACGCCTATGGGTTGAAGGTGTAAGAACCATGAACTCGAGATTCTGAATTCTGTCTTCTGTATTCTGTATCCTTTGCTCACCGTTCGACAAGGTTTAACAATCACCAATTCCTCCCCTTTCTTAAATTTACATCATGATGCAGTATATTTTGTGGGCCTTTATTGCTTACTTCATTTACCGTTTTATTTTCGGTTTTGTTATTCCGCTTGTTCGCACATCAAGACAAATTCGTCAGCAGGTGAAGAGTTTCCAGGATCAAATGCAGCAACAACCGCAGCAATCGACATCGACTACACCGTCTGCAAATACCAATACAACGCACAGTAAAACTGGCGACTATATTGAATTCGAAGAAGTGAAATAGCCAATATTTTTTTACAATGCGTCGAATTGTAACGAGGTCACTGAGTGACCTGCCTGTAAATGAATTCCATGTATTCCCACCGAGTTGGCCGCTTCGATATTCACGAGAGCATCATCGATAAATACAGTTTCTTGCGCAATCAATTTGTTATCGTCGAGAACAAGCTGGTATGCAGCCGCATCGGGTTTGCGGAGACCTGCAACATGCGAGTAGTATGCGCGCTCGAACAGCTCATCCATATGAAAGCCATATAGTTCCTGAAATGCTGTTTGGAAACTTCGGAGATGGATAGCGTTCGTGTTGCTAAACAAGAACAAGCGATAAGTCGATTTCAATTGTTTCAACCATTCAACACGTTCAGGAGGAAAATCAAGAAGCATCGCATTCCAGGCTTCTGTAATCTGCTGGGCTGTGCCAGTATTCCCTTCGAGTGTTAAAATAGAATCGATAAATCCATCGTCGTTGAGGTGACCGGTTTCATACTTCTTAAAAAAAGAATCTGCATGGCCGATACCGAAAAGATCACGGATATTATTCAACCCAATTGCCTTGTATGCATCAAGCGTCTTGTTGATATCAAGGTTTAGTAATACTCCACCTAAATCGAAAATGATATTTTTGATTGCCATTCTATTTTTTGATGTTCAATTTCTCTGTTCGTTTATTCAACACTGGTAGTTCTGGTAAAGCGCTTGAAGATTGTTCGTAATAAAAATAGCTAACAGCCGAGTAATCGTCAATCCGATAAACGCTCACCCAGCCTGATTCAAGGGTTCCCACGCATTGCCTTTTGCGCCATTGTTTGTTTTTCCACCAGCGCCACGTACACCATTCATATTTTCAAATGTGCTGATACTACTGTTAGCTCCTTGCGGCATCCGGTATATGTCCTGCGCCTGCAAGTCGGCAACTGCAAACAATGTTACTATCAAAACAACTTGCTTCATACTTAATCGATTATTGAACAAACTTGAATGCAGATTCTTTCACGTCGCGGGAATTACCACCAACAAAAATTTTAAAGTCTCCTGGTTCAGCTACAAGTTTCAAATCGCTATTATAAAACTTAAGATCGTTCACTGTTATTTCGAAGTCAACAGTTTTAGATTCTCCGGCATTCAAATTTACTTTTGCAAAACGTTTCAACTCCTTCATCGGTCTTGATATTGATCCCACAACATCCCTGATATAAAGTTGCACCGTTTCCTGCCCCGCAACCTTTCCATTGTTAGCGACTGTAATACTTGCAACAATTTTACCTGTTGTATTTAATGTAACCTTATCAATTTTCAAATCGCTGTAGGAAAAACTGGTGTAGCTGAGTCCGTACCCAAAAGGAAACAACGGCTCGTTTGGAATATCAAGATAATTTGATTTGAATTTCGAAGACTCTTCACCTGCATACGGACGACCTGTATTTAACTGGCTGTGATAAACGGGAATCTGGCCAACATGTACAGGAAACGACATCGACAACTTTCCCGAAGGGGAGTAATCGCCAAACAAAACATCTGCTATCGCATTTCCACTTTCTGTTCCACCGAACCAAACATCGAGGATCGCGGAAAGATTTTCATTTTCCCATTTCAACGTCATCGGTCTGCCATTGAACAATACAAGAACAATGGGCTTCCCGGTTTTTGCAAGGGCCCGCAATAAGTTCTTTTGGCTTTCTGGCAAACTAATATCGGCCATACTTGAAGCTTCACCAGTCATATCGGCCGCCTCGCCCATTACCGCTACAATTACTTCTGATTGATTAGCGATATCAACCGCTTCACGAATCATTTCTTCGGAACTCCGCTTATCAATATCAATTTCAACTCCGAACACATTTACTTTCTTCGCGAAGATGCTGTCATCAGAGATGTTCGCGCCTTTTGCATAAAGAATGTTTGCGCCGGACGCAACAGATTTCATTCCTTCGATAACAGTAACTGATTTTTGCCAATCACCGGCAACGCTCCATGTACCGAGCATATTACGGCGACTATCTGCAAGCGGGCCAACTAATGCGATTTTTCCTGTTTTCTTCAGAGGCAAAATTTGATTTTCGTTTTTGAGAAGTACAAAACTTTTTGCTGCAATTTCACGGGCAGCTTTACGATGTGCTTGTGAAAGTATCTGTGTCTTCGCACGTTCCTCGTTGCAATAACGATATGGATCATCAAACAAACCAAGTTTATATTTTGCTTCTAGTACCCGGGCGCAAGCATCTTCAATTGCTTTTTGTGTAACCTTTCCTTCCGTCAATGATTTTTTTAATGTCGTTAAAAATCCTTCGCCCACCATATCCATGTCAAGCCCCGCGGAGAGTGATAAACCAGAAACTTTTTGCAAATCACCAACTCCATGGTTTGTCATTTCATTTACTGAAGTATAATCGGAAACGACCAAACCTGTAAAGCCCCATTGCTTGCGGAGCATATCTGTAAGCAGCCATTTGTTACCTGTTGCAGGAATGCCGTCTATTACGTTGAAGGAACTCATCACTGTAGCGACACCGGCGTCAACAGCAGCTTTGTAAGGTGGCAGGTATTCATTGTACATCCTCACACGGCTCATGTCAACTGTATTGTAATCACGGCCGCCTTCTGCTGCGCCATACAATGCAAAGTGTTTAACACATGCAAGCATTGTATTGTCTTTCGACAGATCATCACCCTGATAGCCTTTAACCATTGCTTCGGCAATTCGCGAGCCGAGGTATGGATCTTCACCCGATCCTTCTGACACCCGGCCCCAACGCGGATCGCGTGCAATGTCTACCATTGGAGAAAATGTCCAGTTCAGACCATCGGCCGTTCCCTCGATTGCTGCAATACGAGCACTGCGTTCAATGAGGTCCATATCCCAGCTACAGGACAATCCAATCGGAATTGGAAAAACGGTTTTGTGGCCATGAATAACATCTAATCCAAAAAGCAACGGAATCTTTAATCGTGAATTTTCAACTGCAAGTTTTTGTGCTTGTTGAATCCGATCTGGACCCGTGATCCCAAACAGGCCACCAACCTCGCCCTTTTTAATTTTTGCTTCCACATCTGTGCTAACAACAGAGCCGGTGACAGCGCCGCCCGGAGTAACGAGATTCAATTGACCGATCTTTTCATCGATCGTCATTTTTTTCATCAGCGCAGCAACAAAGACTTTCATCTTTGAATCTGCAGGCGGTTGTGCAGTAAGAGTAACGGTTAGAAATAAAGAAACGAAAATGGCAAGTTTTTTCATGTTTGTATGTTTTGTCTTACAGCAAATGCGGTTGCATTATTTTTTGCCAGATGGCATATCCTTTTGCGTTCATATGTAAATTGTCTGAAACGAAGATGTCGGCCTTCGGTGTTCCATCTGCATTAAGCATTGACTGATATACATCAATAAATACTGTATGCTTAAAACCTTGCAAGAAGGATTTAATCGCATTATTCGCAGCAACGTATTTTGGCATGAGGTTTTTTCGACTCGGACTCGGTTTCATCGACACATATGCAATTGGTACGTTCTTGTGCTTGCTTCTTATCAAACCAAATAATTGTTTAAACCGCGTTACAACCGTATTCACACTCACAGTATCGCTAGATGCGAAATCGTTTTCACCACAATAAATTACAACTTGCTTTGGCTGGTATTTATATACGATATCCTGTTTGTACCGAATAAGATCGGGGAGCGTAGATCCTCCAAAAGCTCGGTTAAGAATTGGTTTGTTGGGAAAGTATTCACGAACATCTTTCCAATTTGTAAAAGATGAGCTGCCGATAAATAGAATAATATTTTTCGGAGGCATGCTTGCACTATCCTGCTTTTTGAAAGACTGAACATCATTCCAAAAAGGTGGTTGCTGCGAATACGATAGCTGAGAAAGCGTGATGAAAAAACAAAACCAAAGTAGTTTGCGCATAGGTACAATTTTAATTAATCAACTTTATTTACCGCAGTTCGCTCAGAAACGCCGTTTTCATTGATCGCTTCGATACTGAAATAATACGTCTTCTTCGAATCCATTGTTTTCATCCAGTATTCGTTATTTTGATGAACCATGATACTGGTGTAGAGTTTGTCTGGATCAGTGCCATAATAAATATTATACGCAAAGGCATTATCGACTGGCCGCCATTTGATGAAAGCACTTCTCTTATCTTTTTCGGTGCGAAGGACAATGAATTGCTTAACTGCTTCCGGTTTAGAACCATTGGCATTGCCAAAAACACGAAATCCGCTCAATGCAAATTTTCCGGTGGGCATGTGAATATTTTCCATGCGGATATAGCGAGCCTGTACTGCGTTTGGTAATTCAACATACTCATGCGGAACATCGGTGCTATTGGTTGATTTGTCAATCAGTGTTGTCCATTTCTTCCCATCGACTGAATACGTAAGTTTATACTGATGAAACTGATCCGTTCTTTTACCAAGGCGATTGCTATCTACATCCTGGTCTGCATAATTTATTTGAATTGCACGAACGGTCGAAACATTTCCGAGGTCGCTTTGGATCCATTCGCCCTTGTTGCCACTTGTAGCGCTCCAGTATGTTTTAGTAATTTCATCAACGGCATTGTTTGGCAGGTAGCCGCCGAGTGTTGATGAAACCTGTACCGGCTTATTATAATTCAAATGCATCCAGCCAGTGAAGCCGGATTCCCCGTAACCCATTGCTGCGTTTGCTGAAGAAATGTAGTGAGGATAATCGCCAAACGTTGTGTTGCAGTACATGACACCGTCTTTATCGAAACCAGTTGGCCAGATTCCAAGACGTCTTTCAAATGTATTTTTCACTGACACTACGGTTGTTGAAATATGCCAGTAATTATTGAATTTATCCTGAAACGTTGCACCGTGCCCGGCACCGCGTACGTATCCTCCGAGCTTTATACTTAATGGATCAGACACTGCGGTGAATGGACCGAGTGGGTGATCTCCGACTAACAATCCATCAGCATAACCACTGAACTCTGTACCCGGCGCTCCGTACTGTAAATAGTACTTCCCTTTATATTTCGTCATGTGTGAGCCCTCGATAAATGGATCGAGAAATGTATCATCCATATGCTCTCCGAAACGTTGCCAGCCGTATCGCCATGATTCGAGTAAATACATTTCTTTGCGTGTACCAATTGGTTTGAACGTTTTTCTATTCAGTTCGATGCCGTACATCGGGTATTTGTTACTACTTCCGTTGTACATATAAAGTTTACCATCGTCATCAGTAAAAAAAGATGGGTCCCAGCCACCGATTTCGAAAGAATCTACGAGTGGCTTCCAGTCGTTTGCTTTAGGGTTCGTACTCATCCAAATGGTGAAGTTGCTGTTGTATGTTGAACCGAATACAATCATGGTATCTCCAATGATGCCCACACCCGGCGCACACAATTCGTCGTAAACTCCGGCATTCCATGGTCGCAGAAATTTTTTAGAGATGAATTTCCAGTTTAGCATATCACTGCTCCACCAGTATCCCCATTGGTTAGTACTGAATAAATAATAATCACCTTTGTAGGTAACAATTACAGGGTCTGCAGTTGCACGATGCCGGCCCCATTCACTAAAATTTGGAATAGGAGTGTAGCCATAATCGATATTGATCGGGTTGCAATAAGTCTTTTGCTGAGCAGATGCGGTGCACACAAGAAGAATTAGCAGAAGCGAGTACATGATCCTCATGAACGAATATTTTTTATTATTCTGCATGTTTATTTTTTAGTCGATTTGAAACCAATTCTTTCGCGGTCTTCCCAACCCGCTTGCGATACTTTTTCATCTAGCAGGTTTTCGAGTGCTTCATAGATTTGGTTTAATTGAACACTATGCTCTCCAACGGTATCCCGCAATTCTGCAATCTGGTTCGCAATTTCTTTATACTTCATTGCCACCTGGCGCAGTCCGATGAATGCGCGCACGATCGAGATATTCATTCTAACTGCGCGTTCACTTCGTAATACCGAGGCAAGCATTGTTACACCGTGTTCTGTAAATGCATACGGTGCTGCACTGATATTTCTTTTTGGTGCTGCGGTCACAAATTGTGACCGCATGGTTTCCCATTCTTTTTTGTTCAACCGGAACATGAAGTCAACGGGAAATCTCGTTTTATTTCGCTTTACGGCCTGGTTAAATGCTTTCGTTTCCACTTCATACAATTCGGCGAGATCAAAATCTAACATCACTTTTGATCCCCGAATTTCATAAATCTTAGTTTGAATCGCAGTTAGTTGCATATTCGAAATATATCAATATGCGGTCACAATTTGTGACCACATAAAAGTTAAAAAGAATCTTTTTTGGTCCGGCTTGTTTTATCAATACTCCAACTGCCCGGACCAGTGAAGAAAAGCAGGAATGCTAATAATACAAACAGGAAAGGGTATTGATCTTCGTACCATATTTTACCATTACCCAATATAAAAGCAACATAGAGCATCGTACCTCCAAGAATCAAGCAAGAAATTCGGGTGAACAGACCGATCGTCAGAAAAACACCGCCAACCAGTTCAGCTCCCTTCCCGAGATAAACCAAAAAGTTTGCGACGCCGGTATTTTTAAAAGAATCCCAGGCTGCATATTCAGCCATCTTCGTCGGAGAGAAAACTTCCCACCCATGATAGATCATAAAAATTCCAACAATTATTCTTACGATTCCAATTGCCTGGCTTTGATAAATGGGATGCCCTGTAAAGAAAATATTTTTCATACAACAAGATTGAGCAATTCTAAAATTACAGCATCGGCCATTTAAAGGTCGATTGTAAATTGATCTTCTTACCGCTTGCTGAAGATGCACGTGCTGCTTCAATTATTTCAAGCACATGCAATGCATGATCAACCGCAATTATTGGTTCAATCCCTTTTGACAACGACTCTGAAATAACAGAGGCACCTTCCTGCCAAACATATCCTTTCGCATCTACCTGCTCTATTTTCGGTGGTTCTGTCCACGAAGTTGCAACCTCTACACCAAGCGGAGCCCAGTCGTAACCAATCATTCCCATGTTTCCGTAATCACCCCAAATGCGAATAGTACTTTGAGTTTGACCCTTGCCTTCGTGGCCATGCGGATCGAAATAATTGAAGCCGCATTGTACATGTGATAATACTCCTTTATCATGTTGCAAAATGAGCATTGCGTTATCCTCAGCTTCTACTTTGATCTTTCCTTTGTTATCAACCGTGCGTTCGGGATTTACGATTGTCGTCATTGCAATAATCGATCTCGCCGGACCGAGCAATCCCGTCAGTGTTGCAATATTATACACTCCGAGATCTGGCATACTACCACCCCCTTTTTCGTAAAAGAACGCCGACCAAGTAGGGCCCGTATGTCCATAATGCCCGTGCGCTGCCGCTACTCGTCCAAGTTTTCCCTCCTGAATCATTTTACTCATGTAGGCAAATTGCGGACTATTAACTACTGCAGGTGCGCCCCAAATGCGAAGCTTTTTTGATTTGGCAAGATCGAGCAGCGCTTTACCTTCCGCATACGTATTTGCCATTGGCTTCTCACTCCATACATGCTTGCCAGCAGTGAGTGCCTGTTTATTTAAACGACCGTGCTCCTGCATATCAGTAAGCGTGATCATTAAATCAAAAGGTGCACCTGCTAGCAATTTATCGATATGAGGATAATGATTGGGAACCTTAAATTCTTTTGCCCGGTCAATTGCGCGTTGATGGATGATATCGCAACAACTTACAATCTCTACAAACGGCGATTTTGACAAATGAGGGAAATATTGACCAGACACGCTACCACAACCAATGATTGCAACGCGGATTTTACGTTGTTCGGTATCGGCAAAAGTTTTCAATGATGATAACAAGAGACCAGCGCCTGCAAGTGCGGTTTGTCGCAAGAATTCACTTCGTGATAAATTTTCCATATGGCAATCATTTATAAAGATGATAAGAGTCTACTTGATCCACGGACTTTGAAAACCGAGTTTTTTCAATCCCTGTTGGATTTCAGGAATACCCATGAAGAGTTTCCATAGTAAGCCGGTTCTGTAATTTTCGATCATAACGATAATTGGGCCCTGGTCTATAGCCAGGTGACTCGTAGCAAACCAGCCTTTTGTTTCATTGAAAGCATCAGTAAAGCCGTATTCACTCCATATCTTATTACCAAGCTTGTTGTAAAAATATTTTAAGGCCTGCATCGAATATTCTGGTGTATATGGAAAAGATGACAATGCCGCGGTTGGTGAAATGACGCCTACATCTTCTGTTGGCGAATGCGCAGCATAACCCTGGTGATTGTCGCTTGCAGTAAGTCCCCAGGAATCAGGTCCATACCCTTTAAATTTTCCAGGGTTACGAATGGAGTGTTCGCGATTGATGAGTGTATGATTTGTATTTTGCTCCCAGTAATCTGCATATCGGTCTTTCAACCCTTTAGGATCGATACCCATAAAAGAATAATGGGCAAAGAATAACGGTCCACCATAGTCGAATCCAAGAGGCAATTTAATTCCGTAATATTCGCGTTGATTTTTTGAGTGACTACTGTTTCCCCAACCACGATGGTACACATCTGGCTTGATCGCATAGTTGGGAGATGATGCCGCAAGTACATAAGTTATCAAACATTCATTCCAGCCGCGTATTTCGTTATTCATTCCCCAATCGTGATTTGGACTCCAGTGCCAATACAACACGCTTATTCCACCGCGTGTAAACCAATCAAACTCTACTTCGTTCCACAACCAGGTAATTTGTCTGCGTAGTGTGTTTTCTGATGAATTGTTCTGGGTAAAGTATTGTCTTGCACAAAGCAAACCCTGGAAGAGATAGGATGTTTCTACAAGATCAGCGCCATCATCTTTTGGGCTGAAAGGAATGACGCGACCCGTTTCACCATTCAGCCAATGTGGAAATACGCCGTGGTATTTATCGGCGCGTCGAAGAAAGCGAATCATTTTTAGCAATCGCTTCACGGCTGTATCACGACCGATCCATCCTCTTTCTACTGCAACAAGTGTTGCCATGATACCAAAACCTGTTCCACCAGTAGTAGTTGTCTCGAGACCATATTCCACAGTAACATTACTGCGTTCTCTTGCCAATCCACTTACTGGATGCGCGAACTCCCAGAAATACCGGAATGTTTGTTTTTGTACGATTTCGAGCAGCGCAGTGTCTGAAAGGTTCTGCGGCCGGTCAACAGGTTTCGCTTGCGCGATCAGGCTGATGGAAATGAAGGAAGAAGCAATGGCAATAAAAAAAACTTTCATTGATGGCAGCATTTAGTCATTATAGATAGGGTGCTGTGAAGCCAAGTTTTGACAGTCCTGCTTTCACTTCCGGGCAACTCGTGAAAAGATTCCAGATAAGCTGGGAACGATGATTTTCAATCATGATAATGATCGGTCCCTGGTCTATTGCTAAGAATGATTCTGCGAACCAGGGTGTTTTCAATGAAAATGCATCGATAAATCCATTACCCTTCCACAACTTATCGCCCAATGTATAATAAAAAAACTTCAGTGCATTCATGGACTCTGCTGGTGTGTACGGCATTGAAGATAGCGCAGCAGTTGGAGCAATAACTCCGATGTCATTTGTCGGTGAACTTGCAGTATATCCACCTGGTATATCGCTCGCGGTTAAACCCCATACAAGATTGCTGTAACCATAGTGTCCTTTTGGATTTGCTTTGCTGTATTCATAATTCACACGCGTATGATTAACTACTTGTGTTTGATAATTTGCATACTGATCGCTCAGTCCGTTAGGGTTGATCCCTAGAAACGAATAGTGACTGAAAAACAGCGGGCCGCCAGTTGGATCACCTAATGGAATTGTGATTCCTAAATAGGGAGTACTATTTTTTATTCCGCCATTCTGAGCCCATCCATTGTCGTATACAATTTTTGGAATCGTAGATGTGGTTGATGACGCTGCAAGTACATACGTGATGAGACATTCGTTCCATCCCCTTATTTGGTGGTTCATTTCGAAGTTGAAATTTTCGCTCCAATGCCAGTACAAAACGTTTTCGTTGTTCTTTCGGTGCCAACTCCATTCAACAGCATTGTATAATGAATTTATATCTGCGCGAAGAGTTGCTTCAGCAGGGGCGGCGCCATTAAAATATTGCCGCGCCGTAAGAAGGCCTGCCATGAGATAAGATGTTTCGACAAGATCAGCTCCATCGTCTTTTTGACTGAATGGAATTGCTGCGCCCGTCGCTCCATTTAGCCAGTGTGGAAAAGCGCCCTTAAATTTTTTAGCAGTGTTCTTGAGAAATGATGTGATCGTTTGCAGACGTGTCAATGCCTGCGCTTTCGTGATGAATCCACGTTCGGCACCAACAATTATTGACATGATTCCAAATCCGGAGCCGCCTGATGTTACAAGGTCTCCTGAAGTATTGCGCTCCCGGGCAAGGCCACTAACTGGATGTGCGAAATCCCAGAAGTAAGTAAACGTTTGCTTTTGCACGAGCGTTAATAAACTATCGTCACTGATAGTTGGAAACTTCTGTGTCGAATCAATATCAGTCATGAAAGTAATCACCGGCGGGTTGATGAGTTTGCCTCCCGCAGCGGATTGAATTGAGTTATTGACTGATACAGTGTGCGAGGTCAGGTGTTTTAGCGGCTTAGTTGGTTCAAGTATGATTTCTTTATCGCCACTCGCGTATGTTGCATTATAAAGAACAGCAGTACCGGAGTTTTCCGTAAACGAAATATTTCCGGGAATAATGGTCGCCCGATCAACAGGTGCAGAAAATTTTATATTAATGGCCGGCGTTGTACTTGTATTCGTCGGGCTTGTCGCCTTCCCGTCGATTGTGTAAGCATCTACAAGTAAGCCGATTGCGGGCGACGGTTTATTATCCGATTTCTTACATCCCGCAACTATCAACAACAGCAACAAACCTTTCCGTATCATAATAATAAATTGAATTGAATTAATTTTTTACTCGCTCATTCGAAAAAACTGTAGAGGCTTATCATTTCCCGCAACTAATAATAACCGATCATTTTTACGTTTGATCCACTGCAAGTCTCTGAATTGACCATTGATCTGCATCAATGCCGGTTGATGAATATATTCGATTGCATTGCCTTTGAATCGAAACGCAGCAAGCGGTTGCGCATCATACTTTCCTTCGTAAGGAACAACGTCTAAAAAATTTCCGCCTGCGAGATAAATATTCGATGCCTTTGTCGTTTCGCCGACTTGTTGGAAACTAAATATCGGTGCCAATTGCAATTCTGATGGCAGATCGACTACTTCGAAAGCTCCCGCTCCATTGCCGTAGCATACAACCGAACCAAGCCGCTCTGCAATCAAAGGCTTTACTGTATCAACGAAACCATAGAACACATCTTTCATTGGTACCCCGGCATAGTCTTTATATAGCAGGTAATGCTTTTTTAAAACAGGCATCCATCGCTCCACTTCATCTTTAACAAGAAAAGGATATTCAATATCGTTGATGGTATAGGAAACCAATTGATCAACGCGACCATTTCTATCAAAGTCCTCTACATACATTCTTAGCGGTCCGTTTTTACCACTATAAAATTTATTATTCCAACCCCAGTTACCAATTAGTAAATCGATCTTACCATCGGCATTGACATCATCTAGTTTTACTGTTTGCCAGAGACCTGTTGATTCCGGCAGCTGGGTCTTTTCAAAGCGGCCGTTTTTGTTTAGAAAAATGATGATCGGCATCCATTCCCCTCCAACTACTAAATCTATACTGCCGTCATTATTGATATCGCCAAACTTTCCGGCTGTTACAATGCCAAGATTTTCAAGATTGATAGTATTGCCGGGTGCGAATGAAAAGATTCCCTTCCCATTATTAATAAGCAAGTAGGAGGTCTGTGGTATTCCAAATGCTCTTGCATCTGCAAGTACTCCAATAAAAATATCCTGGTCACCATCGTTGTCGATATCGGCAGCAGATACACAGGATTTATTGGTAAGCAATGCCGGGAACGGATTCGTTGCTTTTGTAAAATGTCCTTTGCCATCATTTAGATACAGCCGATCACTAAGTAAGGGATTTCCATTGGGAAATTCATTCCCACCACTTACGACAATCAAGTCCATCGCGTTGTCGCCATTTGCATCAAAGAATAATGCATCTACGTCTTCGCTCCTTGCGTCTGTAGCAAAAATCGCCGTATCGGCTTGCAGAAAACTTCCATTGGTTTGCTGAATCATCAAAGAGCCAGGTTGGCCTGATGGACCACATACAAAGAAATCCTCGAGGCCATCCCCGTTCACATCTGCTACGGCGACTTTTGGTCCGCGCGTGCTTTGTGCGTGAGGAATCAGGTACTGGTAATTAAAATCAGTGAATCGATTTTCCTGATGTTTCCAGGTAGCAATCGTGCCATCGACAACAGGGCTTAATAGTGAAGCTGGCTGCGAGAAGAACTCATTCTTAAATTGACCTGCCGCGTCTTTTTGATGTACAGTAAGTTGTTTAGTACCCACAATGTTTTTGATGACCTGCATCCGTTGATCGGGCCAAACAATAAGGATACTATCGATAGAAGGTTTAGTGCCAAGTCCAAAATGCAATCGCGCATCGGATGATGATTGAAAGCCGCGGGTGAGCATCAATTGTTGATATTGGAACTTGCCATCCTGAAAAATCCAGGCTTTTGCGCCGATCCCTTTAGAGTTTGACTTATCTCCATCAAATGAAATAGAAACAAAATTTTTCTGAACAGAATTATTTCGCAAAATAACGGCTGGAGCTTCAAGTGCATTGATCGCCAAATCGAGATCGCCGTCATTATCGAGATCAGCATAGGCGGCACCGTTATAAAAACCTTTCATCTTTCCGGTACCCCAATCATTCCCCATTTCTTTGAAGTTCATTCTACCAT
>JACMLR010000428.1 GCA_014379515.1 Chitinophagaceae bacterium | reverse complement strand
TTTGCAGGCACCGATATTTCCTTTCACGAAAGCAATTATCCGGCATTACTTAAGAAACCTCCGCTATCCCCATCCGGCTGTTGGTCGTGAAGGATCTGTTTATTTTTCCGTCGCTGTTAGTGCCAATGGAACATTGGACGATTTTAAGATTTATACGAATGCTGCCGAAAAGGCTGAGCATTCCTTTACAGAACTTGTAACTGTTGCGAACCCACAAGCAGGAAGTGAGAAAGTGAATGTTTCGCGCGATAAGGAACGATTTGAGAAAGAAATCGAACGGGTCACGAAGAAGTACAAAGAGGACGGGCAATCGTTACAAAAAGAAACCCTTTACTTCAAAGCGATTTTCAGGATCGAACCATATGATACATTGAATTTGAAGCTTGTTCCGAATGAACCAGTTTTACAACTCTCCGATCCAACTAAAAAGCAGGAAGTACTGGATATAACATTGCAGGATACAGCTTCCAGGATCTTCACCAAAACTGAAATCAATGCACAATATCCGGGTGGTGCCAAAGCGTTGTCAAATTTCATTACGCGCGAAATAGAATATCCGACTCTGGCCATTGACGAAAAGAAAGAGGGTCCCGTAAAAATTCAATTCATTGTAAACAAAGAGGGAAGTCTATCTGATTTTCAACGCATCTCCGGTGAAGAAATCTTAGCTCGATCAGTAATAAATGCATTGCAAAAAAGCCAACGATGGTCACCTGCAATACAGAATGGCCGTACCGTAACTGCCTATTCACAACTACTCGTAACTTTTACGTTAAAGGACAGGAAAATATTCCTAACACAGCCCAAAGTGGAACTGGTGAAATTCCAGCCTCCGGTACTTGAAAAAGTCGATATCGAAGCAAGCTATCCAGGCGGTATCGAAAATTGGAAAAATTTCCTCGCTAAAAATGTGCAATACCCACTAGAAGCACGTGATAAAAAAATCGAAGGAACAGTAATCGTAAAATTTCTTGTCTCGTACAGCGGCGAAGTTTCAACGGTCACTCGCCTGTCGGGACCGGAATCACTTTCCCCTGAAGCAATACGAATTATAAAAGCAAGTGGAAAATGGGAACCGGCCAAAGTAAGAAACGTGGCAGTTAGCTCTTATCGAAAGCAGCCGATTGTTTTCAAATTATAGATTTAAAAAGCTGATGTTTGTTAGCTACAGTTTCCTGGAAAGGAACCGGCTTCGTGACTGGGCCGGTTTCACTATTAATATATAATAGTTTCGTTGGGCGTTTTTATCACCAACTCCTTTTTGTTAGCGGCTTCTACCCTTCCAATTATTTTACCTTCAATACCGAAATTGTTCCCTGCATCAATAAGTGCTGCAGCATCTTTTTCCGAAGTAAATATTTCAAGTCGATGCCCCATGTTGAATACCTGGTACATCTCCCTGTTATCACTACGAGATGCATTTTGTAGGATGGTGAATACAGGGGGCACTTCAAATAAATTATCTTTCACAATACGGAAATTGCCTGGCAAATATTTCAGACACTTCGTTTGTCCCCCGCCGCTACAGTGGATCAATCCATGTATTGAATGAAAATGCTCCTGCAATAAAAGTTTTAGTAATGGGGCATAAGTACGGGTCGGGCTTAACAACAAATCGCCGATGGTGAGGGATGGATCGGTTTTGATTGATGCACTATCAGAAAATTTATGTGGTCCGATATAGATGACATCATCGGGTAAGCCTGTGTCATACGACTCTGGGAACTGATGGGCATAATTTTTCGACAATGCGTCGTGTCTTGCACTCGTCAATCCGTTACTGGCGATTCCACTATTATACTTCTTCTCATACGTTGCTTTACCAAAACTTGCAAAGCCCACAATAACATTGCCTGGACGAATATTATCGTTCGTAACGAGTTTTGCCTTTTCCCAACGGGCCATCATGGTGCCATTTACCGCAATCGTACGTACAACATCTCCCACATCGGCAGTTTCACCTCCCAGGTATTTAATATTTACCCCGAATGTTTTGAGTTCATCAAAAACGCGTTGCGTGCCATTGATGATCGCTTCAAGCACTTCACCCGGAATGAGTCGTTTATTGCGATCGATAGTTGATGAAAAAAGAAAATTATCATGGATTCCGACACATAACAGATCATCGAGATTCATTACCACGGCATCCTGGGCGATGCCTTCCCAAACTGTTAGATCCCCGGTTTCTTTCCAATACAAATAGGCCAGGATACTTTTAGTTCCTGCTCCATCCGCGTGCATAATGTTGACCCAATCTTCGTCGCCCGTGAGGAAATCAGGATAGATCTTACAAAAAGCATTTGGGAACAAACCCTGATCGAGTTTTTCAACTGCTTTATGTACTTCTTCCTTTTGTGCAGAGACGCCACGTTTTGAATACAGGCTCATTCAAGAATTTTGGCAAATGTCCTTTACCTGCATTGAACTGCCAACTCGAATGCGAAACCTTTTTTCAACTACATTTGCACCCTTCACATGCAGGTTCACCGCAACATAGAGATACTACCTGAATTCCGAAAGGCTGTTGTGACGATTGGAACGTTCGACGGGGTACATGCAGGTCACCGTAAAATAATCGAGCAACTCATTCGGGACGCGATTTCCGTTGGAGGCGAAAGTGTGATAATTACTTTTCACCCGCATCCTCGTAAGGTAGTTCGCGACGGACAATCGCCTGTTGCCTTAATCAATACGATCGAAGAAAAAATTGAATTATTGGAAACAACGGGCATCGATCACCTGGTAATCGTCCCATTTACTGAAGCATTTTCGCAGCTAACCGCTCGCCAGTATGTTGAACAATTCCTCATAGGGAGGTTCCATCCACACATCGTAATTATCGGATACGATCACCATTTTGGCCAGGGCCGTGAAGGAAATTTCCGGCTATTGGAAGAGTACCGTGACAATGGGGCGTTTATTCTAAGAGAAATTCCAGAACATCTTTTAAGAGAGAATATCGTTAGTTCGACCGCGATACGCACTGCATTGCAGGAGGGCAAAACCGAAGAGGCAAATGAATTGCTGGGTTATACATTCTTTTTTGACGGGAGGGTCGTTGAGGGAAGAAAGCTTGGAAGAACACTTGGTTACCCAACGGCCAACCTTACGATTGA
>JACMLR010000427.1 GCA_014379515.1 Chitinophagaceae bacterium | reverse complement strand
TGAAATTTGACAACGTTAGTTTCCGGCATCATAAAGCAACTATCAATGCACTTGAAAATATTACTTTCGAAGCGAGAGTTGGCGATACAATTGCATTCGTTGGGCCATCCGGCTCAGGAAAATCTACACTTGTAAAATTATTAGTTGGCTTGTACACTCCGGTGAAAGGTGAAATCTTGTACGACAACATTTCATCGCGAAGTATTCGCTACAATCGAATGCGAAAACAGCTCGGCTTCGTAACACAAGACACACAACTGTTTTCAGGAACGATCCGCGAGAATATGCAATTTGTAAAATCCGACGCTACAGATGAAGAGATTTACGATGCAATTGAAAAAGCATCTGCAACCAGTATTGTCGAACGCGGAGCAAATGGGCTAGATGTGATTTTAGGTGAGAATGGCCGCAAACTGTCTGGTGGTGAAAAGCAACGGCTTTCAATTGCACGCGCACTACTTCGTAAACCCCGGTTGCTGATATTCGATGAAGCTACTTCTGCGCTCGACTCGCTAACAGAAGAAATTGTTACTAAAACGATCAAAGACATTTCTGCCTTAAAACAACAAATCACGATTCTCATCGCGCATCGTCTTTCAACCATACTCCATGCCGATACAATCTTTGTTTTAGAAAAAGGCAAAATCGTTGAGCAAGGATCGCATACCGAATTGGTTAACAACAAAGGTTTATACTACGCCATGTGGCGGCAGCAAATTGGTGAAAGAAAAATTCCAGTAGAAGAAATGGAACCATCGATTATTGATGGGTCGGATCTGTAACACTCCTCCGGATTAAAAGTTGGGCTGAGAAAAAACAGCATTTATTTTACCCACTAAATTTCCCAGGTCTGGGTATGAATTGTTACTTAACAATATGATGGTGCGATTCTTTGCAATAAACCTGGTAATGCGGGTGCAATAACCCGGGTTGTCACCTGAATGCGACACGATTCGCTTTTTATTTTCATCGATACCTAACGTCCATCCGAAACCGTAATTTGACACCAGCCCGTTATTTAAAGTCATCGGACTGAAAGCTTCTTGCAGCGTGGTTTGGGTCACCAGTTTCTGACCATAAAGCGCCTGGTCCCATTTCAATAAATCTTCGGCAGTGGAACTGATCCGTCCCGGACCCTTGCGATTCCCTAACCAGATTGTATAATCAGATGAAGGAAACGAATCGGCGCGAATAAAACTGTTGCGCTCCTTTACAAAAAGGTGCCCGATTGCGAAGTTTTTTGTTTTTGCTTTTTGCTGCAATGTTCTTATTGCAGTACTTGTCATCTTTAGCGGTCCAAAGATCCATTGATTGCACATATCAATAAAATCTTTACCGCTTGCCTTCTCCGCAATGCTTGCCAGCAATACGTACCCGGTGTTGCTATAATCATATTTTTGACCAGGCTCGAAAAGTCGTGGTGGCGCAAATTTATTGAGGTATTCCAGGATATCTGTGTTCGAAGCAACTTTCGTTTTATCCCAGTGTTGATCCATGATTTCCTGGTAATCGGGCAAACCGCTTGTATGAGTTAACAAATGCCGGATCGTGATCCCCTGGTAGGGAACAGATAAGTACTTCGAGACGGAATCGTCATATCCCAGTTTCCCTTTTTCCTTCAGCATCATGATGATCATCGCAGTAAATTGCTTTGATACTGAAGCAAGCTCAAATACATCATTCTTTTTTAACTGAACTTGTTTTGCATATTCACGTAAGCCGATCGCATCGTAGTACACAATGTCGCCGCGATCTGCAATCAAAGCGACCCCGTTAAACTGCTTTTCTGATTTTATGATCGAATCAATTCGGCTCGCAAAGTCTGATTGTGAATTGGATGCCAACCAGGAGACAACGGAAATCAAAAAAAGAATAGGTTTCATAAAAATTGGTTGATGCGACAGTCTTATTATTAGTTCGTCTTTTATTGTTTCGGCTTTTCCCAAATTTCATACTGCTGAATTAATGCCGGATTTTCTGGTGACAATGTAAAGTAAACATTGAAATCTGTCTTTTCGCCCTGCACTGTAAAAACCCCGCGCAATTGATTTTCAGGAATAATGGGTTGGATAGAAACGATACGACCTGCTTTCGCGAATAATTCGCGCGATTGTTTCTTCAATGAGTCAATTGGAAAATCGGCGAAGAAATTTTCAGCAAACAATCCGGATTTCTCTGCATTATTCCAGTCGGGCAATAATGCAATCAATTCCTCTTTACGTTGTTGCAGTATCTTAGACGGCGGCAGTTCCCTCGGCTTTAGACCAGCAATTTTTATTAACGTATCAAGAACCTGCATATTTACCCCGCCAACTCCTGCGTACGTTCTGTTAGCAAATGCGACAATACCAATTCCATAGTCCGGCATAATACGCCATTGAGAACCAAACCCCGGAAGGCCACCGCTATGTGCAATATAAACACGCCCTTCGCAATCGCGTGTCCATCCGAGCCCGTAGCAATATGCAGCTACGATGGGACAACTTCTTCCATCGTTGTATTTATAATTTGGGTTGAGTGCAGTGAATCTCCATGGATGATGCATCTCCCTGACTGAACTTCTTTTTATTGGTCCCGGGTCTGCTGCATTGGAAGCTGGCCATGCCGATAGATGCAAACCCATATAGTTTGCAAATTCTTCGATTGAACACATCATTCCTCCCATTGAACCCCAGGATCCATCTGGCGTATCATGCAATAATGTTTCCTCATTCCATTTTTCATTTAACCATCTATAGCCATGAGCGAGTTTATCCGGAGCAACATTTCCATATTCCCATTCAGCCGTTTTCATCCCTAATGGTTGCCAGATATTTTCTTTGATGTATTGCTGATACGGTTTGCCAGAAACGGCAGTTACGATTTTTCCAAGCAACGCGAATCCGAGATTGCTGTATTCGAACGCAACGCCCGGAGAATTTGAGAAAGAAATCTGCTTTTCGATTAACGCAATCAATTCTTTGTCTGTGTCAGCAAGTTGACGATCTCCCCATGGATTATCCTCCGGGAAACCCGCACTGTGTGTAAGTAAGTGGCGGACAGTTATAGCAGGCGCATCGGAACTTGCATACTTTAATTTTTTCAGCTCGGGAACATATAAATATGCCGGATCATCCAATTCCAATTTTCCTGCATCGCGCAAATGCAAAATTGCCATTGCAGTAAAACTCTTGCTCATTGATGCAATGCGAAAAACGGATGACGAAGTCACTGGAATCTTTTTCTCAACATCTGTATAACCGTAATTGCCCGCGTGCACCAATTTTCCATCAACAACAATTCCATAAGCCAGGCCTGGGAAGTGGTTCTTCTCTGCCGTAAGTCGGAACATGCTATCTATCGCAGGAAAAGCAGACTTGATTTTTTCTAATCGTGC
>JACMLR010000426.1 GCA_014379515.1 Chitinophagaceae bacterium | reverse complement strand
GCAGCCGTTTTTGTTGTCTCTAGAAGCTTTCTTGTCTTTAGAAGAAGAAGTTCAAACAATTCATCATTCGATAATAACAACAACTGTTGATGAAATTCCGTCATGGTTATGTTAGTTTTAATATGAGCGGTAACGCGCTGTGTAAAATATTTCAATTCCACTTTTTCTAAACACTTACCGCCAAGAAATAGTTTAGGATCTACAAATTTTACGCAATCCCGACAAACCATTCCCGTTCGTGCAAAAATCTGTTGAATATTAATTAGAAGAAGTGCAGAAAACTATCTACACTCTATCCAATAGGAGTTTAAGAGTTGCTGAAAAGCCGGGACCAAATTTTGGAAATCATCAGCGTCATTCTCAAATAAAATATTGAGCTAAAACATGGCAGGGCTATTTTTTTGTGCTTAAAATCTGCCACCTATCCACCTTTCCAGTCGTTGGAACATTCATATCTCCCTGGGCGTATTTAATCGCTGATGTAATTGCATATTCCTCCCTTCGTACCGATTGGATGAATGGCCGCGAAATTGATGATATCACAACAAACACTTTTACAAAAACTTTACTTTATGTTTTATCATGTACAGACGTTGATCAATCCCATCGTGGAAGATGAACCAGATCCATCCGCCGCCAATGCATTACAGGAAGGACTCGGTGGCCAGTTCGGTGAAATGCGAACGATGATGCAATATTTGTTTCAGAGTTTCAATTTCCGGGGTAACGCAACACCGTATCGTGATCTTATTCAGTCCGTCGGTATCGAGGAAATAAGCCACGTTGAACTGATCACAAAAACGATCTCCAAATTACTTGACGGCTCACCGCGGTACAATGGTGGTAAGTTCGAAACTCCAGGCAAAGGTGGAAAAGCTACAATGGATAGCGCGAAAGAACAGATGAATCCACATCATTTCATTGTTGGCGCACAGGCTGCAATGCCGGTTGACGCAGCAGGGAATCCGTGGTCGGGCTCATACGTCCATGCGCACGGCAACCTCGTATTGGATTTGTTGGATAATTTAGTACTCGAAGCAACGGGTAGGCTCCAGAAGTGCCGCATCTATCAGATGTCATCTAACAAAACATTGAGAGCTACTGTCGCATTCCTGATTGCTCGCGACTCTGCTCACCAGATGGCGTTTGCAAAAGCCCTGGAAACACTCGGCGTGAATTGGGGCAAGATTTTACCGATTCCTAAGTTCGACTCGAGCGAATATCCGGAAGTTGAAAAACTAATTGAAGCTGGAATTAACCGTCAGCAATACCATTTCAATCTTGAATCGTCCATGCTGAACGTTATTTTCAGTGGGTCATCGCCTGCAAATGATGGATCAGAACTTATTCCAATGAAGGAACCTGACGAGTCCTATCCAAATCCAGGCGCACCTGAGCGTCCTGAAGAGTTCTCACCGGGACTTGATCCGGAATTGCAAGCCCTCGTTGATGCTCTGGCGGAATTTAAAGAGACGACGAAGAAGAAAGAAAGCGGTGAAGCGCCGAAGAAGAAACAAAGCGGTGCTACTCCGCCGCAAAAGAAAAGAAAGTAATTCAAAATTACGTTGAAGTTCCAATAGCGACCGCTGAAAGCTATTATCTGACCCCCTATCTATGGGGGTTATTTTTTTAATGAACAACCTTACCCCGGCAGGTGACCGATAATTTCAGAGGCTTTTAAAATCGCGCACCATATAAACTTATTACCCGACAAATGTTTTCCTTAATGCGTTGGGTTGATTGTTGGTACTGTAGCTTTTGACATAAACTTATTAAAGTTGAACTAAATTGTAGAATAAACAAGATCGAACTATACAGATCCCCGGAAGCGCCCGAGCAAGTATCCAAACCCAACGTTTACTCGTTTACTATTAATCGTTTCGTATGAAGCCATGGTTTCAACTTACTACAGAGGAGGTGACAAGCACACTTAAAACTTCTACTGCTGGTTTAAAAAGTGATGCAATTACAATGCTCCAAAAGGAATTTGGAGAAAATGCTTTGCAAGAGGCCAAACAGAAAAGTAAACTATCGATTCTTGTTGCGCAGTTCGCCGATGTTATGATATTGATACTGGCTCTCGCTGCTGTCATTTCATTTATAGTTGGAGAAAACACGGATGGTTTTATTATCCTCGCCATTATTGTTGGCAATGCATGGATGGGCTACTCACAGGAATATAATGCGGAACAATCCTTGAGAATGTTGCAAAAGATGTCAGCGCAATTTGCGACAGTGCTTCGCGATAATAATCCGGCAAAAATTGAAGCCCGCCAGTTAGTGCCCGGCGATTTAATTTTATTGCAAGCCGGTGATATCGTTCCAGCCGATGCGCGATTAATTGAAGTAAGTTCCTTCAAAACAGATGAAGCATCACTTACGGGGGAAAGCCATTCCATAGAAAAGAAAACAGAACCGATAAGTGAAAACAATATTGTGCCCGGCGACCAGCTCAACATGATTTTTAAAGGAACCATTGTGAGTAATGGTGCCGCTAAGGCAATTGTTACAACTACGGGAATGAAAACCGAGATAGGAAAAATTGC
>JACMLR010000425.1 GCA_014379515.1 Chitinophagaceae bacterium | reverse complement strand
GTGCAAGCGAAGCAAGATTCTCAACCGGAATTCGATCAAGAGGCGGTGTCGTCACATCAAAGGGAGCAGCAGCATCAAGGTTCAATAATGCCTTCAATTGTAATACGCTCTGTTGAGTTGTTGCCTGGGCTGTTATTAAAGTAGAACTATCCCGCGCCAGTTGCGCTTCAAGTTCTGCGGCATTTAATTCCGGTAACGAACCCGCATCTACCCTCTTGCGTGTAATATCAAGGTTCTGCAGCGTTTGCTGTACTGCGACGCTCGAAATATTTGCCTGCTCCGCGGATACAAGCACGAGCAAGTATGCAGAAGCAACGTTTAATGCAATATCGTTTTTCAGTTTGTCGACATCTGCACGGGATGCTTCCTCCGAAAATTTATTTGCGGCAATCGTGTTTCTCGTGCTGAACCAGTTAAACAGTGTCACACTTCCATTCAAATTAAACTGGGAAAATACGAGTCGTTGTGTGGTAAACTGGTTACTTGTCGGGTCAATATTCCGACCTGAGTTGATACCCGTACTGTTGCTAAAGCTGATGTTCGGATATTGCTCCAGCCGGCTTTGCTTCAGGGTCAAATTCGCGATTCGCGCCTGGATGTCAGCTTGTTTCACAGAAATGTTATTCGCAAGAGCGTATTCAACAAGGCGTTTCAAATCCCACTGATCCTGGGCATTTGCTAAACCTCCAAGGCCAAGTACCATACAAATAATCAATACTGAATGCTTCATATAACAAATGTAATTGTAATGTGAGGGCAGGTTTTTGAATTTTGATGGACGGTCACAAAATTGTCAGCGCAAATTACTCTGGCTATTTTCATCTTCAAAAAATCATTGGTTAAAACCCTGTCAAACGTCCGCGATTGTAGCTAACGCTTGCCTGAGATCTTCAATAAGGTATTCCGGATCTTCCAGGCCAACGTACAATCTGACCATTTTGTGCTCGCGGTTATTAGGGTCGAATTCAGAATCTTGCAACGATGCGCACTTTGGAATGACAAGGCTTTCGTGTCCCCCCCAGCTCACGGCCATCAGTATATGTCGCAAATTCTGGCAAAAGGTTACGATTGACGGCCTGTTTTTTACATTTAGGACGATGGTCATCAACCCACACGCACCTGACATTTGAGTTTTTGCCAATTCATATTGAGGAAAAGATGGATCGAGTGGAAATATTATTTGTTGTATGAGCGGCTCGGTCTTTAGATATTGAATGACCCGCTGAGTAGTTGCTGTAATTCTATCAAATCGTGCCGGTAATGTTCTTAACCCACGAATCAGCAACCATGCATTAAAAGGTTGTATTCCACAGCCGGTATTAAGATATTCACTATCGAAGATCTTTTTGATCATTTGGTGAGAACCGGTGAGTACACCGCCCAAAGTATCACTATGTCCGCTGATGTATTTCGTCGCTGTTTGCATGGCCATATCTATACCCAATTCAATCGGCCGTTGATAAAGCGGCGAACAGTAACTATTATCAATCAGCGTTACGATCTTCTTTTCCCTCGCCCAACCCGCAACTGCGCGTAGATCCTGCAGCTGAAAGTCCCAGCTATTCGGGCTTTCCAGGTAAAAAAAACTGGTGTTGGAGCGGGTTGCTGCATGCCAGTTTTCAATTTTTGTACCGTCGATATAGGTCGTTTCAACGCCGAATCGCGGCAGGATAACGTCGAACATTTTCTGCGCCCAGGTATACGGTTTGGCAACAGAAACGATATGATCACCGGCCTTCACGTTGGCAAGAACGCCACAAAAAATCGCTGATGCACCGCTGTTGAAAACGAGACAATCTTCCGCAGCGTCAAGTGCAGCCAATTTTTTCCGAAGAATGTCAACTGTTGGGTTCAGGCCGCGACTGTACAGGTAACCACTCATTTCGTCCGCGAAAGCATTGCGAAGTTCATCCACTGTATCAAACGCAAAGTTGCTCGACTGAATGATGGGTGGTGAGATAGCATTGAAATAATTTTCTCTCTCTTCCCCTAGTTCGTTTAGGATATATGAAAGGTCCATTTTAGTTTTTTGGTTTCCGGAAACGTTGGGTCAGAAAAAACAAAAGCATGAAAGCGGCCAACACTGCAATTCCCGTAAGTGCGGTGGCAGGTGTTTGAACTGCAATACTGATTGCCACAAAAATATAAGCTGCGATGAATATCAATGGTTGAAGCGGGTAAAGTTTCATTGAAAAGATGCCCGTACCATCGAGATGCTTTGTTCGCTTTCGAAGCCAGAAAATAGATGCAGCTGAAGCAGCCATCCCAAAGCAATCTAAAAAGATGGTGAAGTTCAATATCGCTTCAAAGGTTTGAGCAAAAAACAGGATGATAATACATAGCGCAGCAAAAACGGTTAGTGAAACGACAAACACATCGCGCTTTTGAGAGCGCTTTTGAAAAACAGCCGGAAGGGTTCCGTCCTCACTCATTGCAAACATCACTCGTGGATTACTCATGAGTAGCACGTTAACATAGGCAAGCACTGATAAAAACAGCAATGCAGAAAATGCATTCGCGCCAGCAGAACCAAACATTTTTCCGGCAACAATTGTGGCAATCTCTTTCTCCTGCCCCAGGCGTTCGAAGCCGATAACTTTATAATAAGACAGATTGACGAGCAGATATAATATTATAATAATCGTTATGCCAAAAAAGATTCCACGGGGAATGTTTTTGCTTGGCTCTTTAACCTCGCTTCCGAAGTTGATTGTTTGCTGATAACCGCCATAAGTAAACGAAACGGCGATAAGGCTTAGTCCGAACGACTGAATCCATTTCATCCAGTCGATGCCCTCACTGGTTGTTACAGGTGCAACGGGCACAGTTTGAGCAACCGGCTCGGCGCCTGGTAAGAATAATGCCGAGATCAACATCAGGATCATACTGATCTTAATGATCATTAATACGGTTTGAGTTTTTGCACTCATCCGCAATCCCATCAGGTTTACGGCATAAAAGATGATGACGGCTGTGGTAGCAATCAGCGCTTTTGTAACATCGCTTGCCGGTTCGTCGAAAAAAACCTGGCTGATATATCCCGACCCAATTAATGCAACGGCGGCAAGCGACGCCGCATTCGAAATGAGGATAATACAGTTTATTGAAAAAGCAATCGACGGATGGTAGGCATATGCGAAAACCTTGTAGTATCCGCCCGTTACCGGGTAACGGCTTCCGATTTCTGCATAAGTAAGTGCGCCGCAAAGGGCAATAAGCCCACCCGCTATCCAGGCTGAAAAGTAAACCGACGAATCAATCGCATATTTGGCAGACGTTGCGGCTGTTCTAAAAATACCCATTCCAATTACAAGCCCGACAACGATCATCGTGAAGTCAAATAAATTCAGTTTATTACTCTTCATGAGCGGAAGATAAAGAATATTTGGCTTTAACTTTGTCAGCAATACATCATTACTCCACGTCTTATGAAGCAAATCATATTGAGTGCGCTTGCGATGCTGATTGTTAGTTTTTCTATTGCACAAAAAACTATTCCGGACTCCACACAAACCTTAGAAGAAGTCACCGTAACTGCGTTTGAACAGCAACGAAGCATTGCTGCTGGTGGTATTGTAAAAGTGCTTAGCAATAGCCAGGCAGATCGTTATAACAAATCATCCCTGGTAAATGGATTGAACGCTGTTGCCGGTGTTCGAATGGAAGAACGTTCGCCGGGAAGTTATCGATTGAACATTCGTGGTAGCTCACTTCGCTCTCCTTTCGGTGTTCGAAATATAAAAATATACTGGAATAATATTCCTATAACAGATCCCGGCGGTAATACTTATTTCAACCAGTTTGCATTCAACAATTTTTCTTCGATTGAAATATTCAAAGGACCCGCAGGGAGCATGTATGGAGCCGGTACAGGAGGGCTTATGCTGATGAAAAGTCTTGGCAACAACTGGAAAGCGGGCGCGGACCTTGAATATATTGCGGGCAGCTATGGACTGCAGAATATTTTCGCGTCAGCAAATTTCGGTGATGAGAATAATCAAAACAGAATTACGTATGCTCATAATCAAAGTGACGGCTATCGTGATAACACAAAGATGCGACGTGATAATGCGAGTTGGTCGAGCAAGATTAACATCAGCGGAAAACAACAACTCGAAGCGCATGTACTTTTTACCGACATGTATTATCAAACGCCGGGTGGATTGAACGCTGCAGAATTTACTGCAAATCCTAAACAAGCGCGCCCGGCTGCCGGCGGATTTCCCAGTGCACAGCAAGCAAAGGCAACAATTTATCAGAAGAATTTTCTTGCGGGAATTGGTCATCACTACGAACTGTCAGAGCACTTTCGCAACACGACGACATTATATGGTGCATTCGCACAAATCCAAAATCCCACGTTCAGAAACTATGAACGAAGGACGGAGCCGCACTTTGGCGGAAGGAGTTCGTTCGTTTTCGATAAATCATGGAATAGCGTGAAATGGCAATTGGTTGCGGGAGGAGAATTGCAACAGGGATATTTTAATACCCAGGTTTCGAAAAATAAAAACGGGAACCCGGATACGTTACAAACAAATGATGATGTGAAATTTTCAGTTTATAGCATTTTCGTTCATTCAGATCTTGAACTTAAAGACGGATGGATAATTACTGCAGGCGCAAGCATCAATAAATCGTCGATTGATTTTACAAGACTTAGCAACTATCCGACAACCAAACAGAGTCGCACCTATCAAAACGAGATTTCTCCGCGTGTCGCTATAAGCAAATCATTTGGTGAGGATATTACCGTGTTCGCAAGCGTTGCGCGCGGTTTCTCACCTCCAACAATAGCCGAGTTGCTTCCTTCAACTGGAGTTATCAGTACTTTCCTGGAAGCTGAAGACGGAATTAATTATGAAGCAGGTGCTCAGCTACGTTTATTCAAAAAACAACTGCGGATTGAGGTTGCCGCCTTTCATTTCAAATTGAACAATGCGTTAGTGGTAAGAAAAGACATCAGTAATGCCGATTATTATGTGAATGCGGGTGATGCACAACAGCAGGGAATTGAATTGAATATTGATTATTTGAAATCATTTGGCGGTTCATTTATCCAACAACTGATCATTCGAACTGCGCAAAGTCTGAATGATTTTGAATATGGGAGTTTTCAAAAGGATGCGACTGATTTTTCTGGTAAAAAGCTTCCGGGTGTTCCTGATTATACCGCTTCGTTGCAAGTCGACTTACAATTTCGCGTGGGAGCCTATGTCAATTCAACTTTCTATCGTTCGGGTTCGATTTATGTAAACGACGCGAATACAGTGGAAGTAGATGCATATAATTTATTGGGCGCACGAGTGGGCTGGAAATTCAATCTCAATCCAAAATTTGCGATCAACATTTATGCAGGTGGTGATAATTTATTGGATGAGGTTTATAGCCTCGGAAATGATATCAACGCTGCCGGAGGCAGGTATTATAATGTTGCTGCGTCAGCAAACTGGTATGCGGGCCTTGCACTTCAGTTCTTGAAATAATGTGTTGGAAGTTTGTTGATCTTTCTTTTTCTTCTTTCTGATTTACCTATACATTTGCAGCGATTTTGGTTCCCGCGTAACAACCGGGATTAAAAGGGAAGTCCGGTGTAAGTCCGGCGCTATCCCCGTAGCTGTAAGGAATGCAATCCCGCACGTGCGAGAATGCAAAACTGAACAAAATACCACTGTTCGCCATTGGCGAATGGGAAGGTGTTCAGTTTGTTCCGAGCCAGAAGACCTGCCACAATCATCAAACAGCATTCAGCTTTCGGGTGAAAAGCAGGAAATCTAAACTCGTCGACGTTTAAATTTCTTTCTCTTTATTTTCCTGGGAGCAGTCACAACAAAAATTTTCATCATGAAAATGAAATTCTTTGTGCTGGCTGCATTAATTATTAGCAGCACCGCACACGCACAAGACAGCAGTTCCAGTATTCTGGAAGAAGTTATCGTAACTGCCAACAAAATTCCGCAAAAACAATCAACCACGGGCAAGGTCATTACTGTAATTACCCGACAGGAACTTGAAAAAAGCAGCGGCAGAACTGTAGGACAATTGCTAAACGACCAGGCCGGACTTACAATCAATGGCGCTCTCAACAATCCCGGAACCAACCAGGTTATTTATTCGCGTGGCGCTTCTGCTGGAAGAACGCTGATATTGCTTGACGGAATTCCTGTTTATGATCCGTCGTTCATCAGCAATGATTTTGATATCAACCTGCTTTCATTGAATGATATTGAGCGAATAGAAATAGCCCGTGGAGCTCAATCAACATTGTATGGCAGTGACGCGGTTGGTGGTGTGATAAACATCATAACCGTCAAGAAAGATGTGTCAAAGCCACTCAACGCAAAGGCAACAGTTACAGGCGGGAGCTATGGAACGTTGCGTACCAATCTCCAGGTTTATGGCAAGTTGAAAAAATTAAAGTATACAACACGATACGCACGGTTGAAGTCGGACGGCTTCTCTGCAGCATACGATAGTTCTGGAAAAGGCAACTTCGATCGGGATAGTTATCGTGGAGATGTGAGCAATGCAAGTTTACAATACGACATCAGCAATGCATTTAGCATTCGTTCATTTGTTCAGTACAGTCAGTATAAAAATGAATTCGATGCAACGCTGTTTAAAGACGAAGATGATTATGCAGGTAAGAACAATAATCTTTTTACAGGTGCTGGCTTTACTTATCAAAAACCGGGAGTGAGAATTACTGCGAACTATCAATACATGGAGATAAACCGAAATTATCGCAATGATAGTTTCGACATTGCCGGCTTCAGTAAATTTTCGACAGATGATTACTTCGGCAGAAATCAATTTGCAGAAGTATATGCAAACATTTCACTAGGCAAAGGCTTCACTTTGCTGAATGGAGCGGATTATCGATTTAGTGGAATGAACAATCAAAATTATTCGCTCAGTAATTTCGGAGGTTTCAAAAGTGAGTTTAAAGATACTGTTCATAGCCAGGCTTCGCTTTATGCATCGTTGCTGTACAATTCTCCAAACGAAAAATTGAACGTGGAAGCCGGAGGAAGACTCAACGTGCATAGCCGCTATGGGAGCAATCACAGCTTTACGATTAATCCATCGTATTCAATCAACCAATATTTCAGAGTGTTTGGAAGTGTAGCAACAGCGTTCAAAGCGCCGTCGCTTTACCAGTTGTATTCTGCTTATGGAAACTTGAATCTTAAACCGGAAAGATCATTGAATTTCGAAATCGGAATTCAACAACAGCATCAGCAATTGCAAAACCGCGTGGTCTTTTTTAATCGCGTAATAGAAGATGGGCTTGATTTTGACAATGTGAACTTTCAATACATCAATTTCAATAAACAGACGGTGAATGGAATAGAATTTGAAACGAACTGGCGTCCTGTGAATGGATTCAATGTATCTGTCAATTATACTTTCCTTGATATCGAAGAACAAACACAAAGCCGCGAGACATTCGGCGATACTACCTACAATTACTCATTGAAACGCCCGCGCAATTCACTGAATGCAAGAATAGGTTATGAGATATCTCCGAAACTATTTCTAAGTGCGTCGGGAAAGTTTGCAGGCAAGCGATATGATGTTGGAGGTTACCAGGCCGCTGACGAAGTGTTAGAAAGCTATTTCATTGCTTCAGCCTATGCTGAATACAAATTGAAACCAAAGTTGAAATTGTTTGCCGATGCACAGAATCTTTTCAATAAAAAATTCTTTGACATCCGTGGCTACCGGTCGATCCCATTCATGTTTAATGGCGGAGTGACGTTAGAGCTGTAAATTTTCAGTGCTTATTTGCCATAAAACAGAAGTCCGATTTGACTGCACGCAATTAAATCGGACTTCTTATTATAAAAATCTACTACTTAGAAACCAACTTTTTGACCAGTCCAGCTATTATTTTTTGAATTCACATCTGGTAATGTGTTATCGGGATCAAGTGTGATCGAAGTAATTTTATCAGTGGATGCAAATGAAAATTTCCAGGTCTTACCGTGCTGCCAGATTTCTACAGGAAGTTTAACGCGACTTATTTTTCCATTCGCCTCTTTGATTTCGGATTCCGTACTCGGTATGTTGATGTGCTGACGCGTGATCGTGAATATCTTCGAACTCGGTTCGCCAGCTCGATAGATCTTCAACGTGACAGTTGTGCCACTCTTGCCGCGAATCCGCTG
>JACMLR010000424.1 GCA_014379515.1 Chitinophagaceae bacterium | reverse complement strand
GGTGATTGTTGATTTTGATGGAAAAACAGTAGAGGGTAAACTTCGTCCTTCCTCCGATACAAAAACACACGCAGTGCTGTATAAACATTGGGAAAAAATTGGCGGCATTGTTCATACGCACTCTACCTATGCTACTGCATGGGCGCAAGCCCAGCGAGACATACCCATTTTTGGAACAACGCATGCCGATCATACTACAGTAAACATTCCGTGTGCCCCACCGATGAGCGATGAAATGATTGGTGGTGATTACGAATATGAAACTGGTTTTCAGATTATGAATTGTCTGAAAGAGCGAAACCTGAGTTATGGAGAAATAGAAATGATCTTGGTTGGCAATCATGCTCCCTTCACGTGGGCAAAAACACCCGAGAAAGCCATCTACAACAGTGCAGTGCTGGAGTCTATCGCTCACATGGCATTGTTAACGGAGCAAATCAATCCGCAAGCACCTGTATTAAAAGAGGCTCTGGTTAAAAAACATTACGAACGCAAGCACGGACCAGATTCTTATTACGGTCAGTAAATTGATTTCCCTTTTCACAGACACATTTATACTAGCAATAACGCAATAGAACATGATAGATCTTAAAAAGCTCGAAGTTTGGTTTGTAACAGGAAGCCAACATTTATATGGTGAAGAAACGCTGAAGCAAGTGGCTGCGCACTCAGAGCTGATCGCCAAAGAATTGAATGCATCAACGTCAATTCCTGTAAAAGTAGTTTTCAAACCTGTACTTAAAACCACCGAAGAAATTTTTCAACTTTGTCAGGATGCCAACGTGGCGAAAGATTGTATTGGCATTGTAGCATGGATGCATACCTTTTCGCCTGCCAAAATGTGGATAGGCGGATTGAAGATTTTAAAGAAACCCCTTCTTCATTTACACACGCAATTCAATCGTGATATTCCTTGGAAGGATATTGACATGGATTTTATGAACCTGAACCAAAGCGCTCATGGCGACCGTGAGTTTGGGTTCATCATGTCGCGCATGCGCCTGAACAGAAAAGTAGTGGTGGGACACTGGCAGGATAAAGCTGTTCACGAACGTTTGAACGTGTGGGCGCGTGCTGCAGCCGGGTGGCACGATTGGCAAGGAGGAAAATTCTGTCGCTTTGGCGATAACATGCGGCAAGTGGCTGTAACCGATGGGGACAAAGTAGAAGCAGAAATAAAATTTGGTTATTCGGTTAATGGATATGGCGTTGGAGATTTGGTAAATGTAATTCAACAAGTGAGTGATGCAGACATCAGCAAACTTGTTTCCGAATATGAAGATCGCTATACAGTTGTTGCTGCGTTAGTAAAAGGAGGAGAAAAGCATACTTCATTGCGCGAAGCTGCAAAAATTGAAATTGGCTTACGAACATTTTTAGAGCGAGGAAATTTCAAGGGCTTTACAGATACCTTCGAAGATTTGCACGGCATGGTGCAATTGCCTGGCCTTGCCGTACAACGATTGATGGCTGAGGGATATGGCTTTGGTGGGGAAGGCGATTGGAAAACAGCGGCATTGGTACGGGCGATGAAAGTGATGGGCAGTGGATTACCGGGTGGTAATTCTTTCATGGAAGATTACACCTATCATTTTGATCCTTCCGATCCATTAGTGCTAGGCGCACACATGCTGGAGATTTGCGAATCCATTGCCAATGGTAAACCTTCTTGCGAAATTCATCCACTCGGTATTGGTGGAAAGGCCGATCCTGTTCGCTTGGTATTTAATAGTAAAGGTGGTGCTGCATTGAATGCATCGATAATTGACATGGGCAACCGTTTCAGATTATTAGTGAATGAAGTTGAAGCCGTGGAGCCTCGTCACGATCTTCCTAAACTTCCCGTTGCACGAGTATTGTGGAAACCATATCCGGATATGAATACAGGTTGTGCAGCCTGGATTTACGCAGGCGGTGCGCACCATACCTGTTACAGTCAGAACCTCACTTCAGAACATCTTCAGGATTTTGCTGACATGGCTGGAATAGAGTATGTGCTCATCGGTGAGGATACACGTCTGCAACAGTTGCGTAACGAACTGCGCTGGAACGAACTATACTACCGGTGAAAGTTTGCATAGAAATGAGTCAATGGATATTGTAAAGTATAAAAGTAATGATCGCATCTTATTGGCCGTTGACTGCATCATCTTCGGGTTTGACGGCCAGCAACTAAAACTGTTACTGATCAAACGAGACTTTGAACCTCAAAAAGGAAAGTGGTCTTTGGTGGGAGGATTTGTTTCTAAAAATGAAAGTGTTGACGATGCTGCTATTCGGGTATTGAATAAGCTGACTGGTTTTACTGACATTTATATGGAACAACTGCATTGCTTTGGAGAGGTAGATCGCGATACCGCAGGCAGGGTAGTGTCCATTGCTTATTATTCACTGATCAACATTGCCAATTACACCGAGCAGTTAGCGGATGACCACGAAGCAAAGTGGTTTGAAGTGGAAAGCAGACCTCCCCTTATTTTTGATCACCAACTGATGGTTGAAAAGGCACTTGGCCACCTTCGCGAAAAAATAACAACACATCCAATCGGTTTCGAATTGCTTCCTGCCAAGTTTACACTACCGCAACTACAAAGTTTGTACGAGGCCATTTACGGGTATCCAATAGACAAGCGAAACTTCTCTAAGAAAATACTAAGCTTGGGTATCTTGAAAAAGATGAAGGATAAAGACATGCATTCTTCAAAGAGAGGTGCTTATTATTATACCATTAGCAAAACGAAGAATATATTGTTACCCTCACGTCTAAATCTATAACGAAAGCTTCTGTTTTTGCAGGTATGGAATAGAAGGGCGTCAGTTCAAGATCAAATGTTTTATCTGAGATGCTTCCAAGAATCGAGTCTTGGAACAAAAGTGGAGATTGAAATTGCCTGTGCCAGCGAGGCTGATTTGTTGAAAATAGTAGAGCTGGGTTTTGAAGAAGGGTT
>JACMLR010000423.1 GCA_014379515.1 Chitinophagaceae bacterium | reverse complement strand
CGGAATTATATATACGATTGTTAGTTCTCTTACATTTGCTGTTCTTGCTAATCAAAACTGCTTGTTATGAATGTAGACCATAAGGTTCAGACGCTCGACGAATTTACTATCCAACAAATGCGGGACTTCCCTCATGCCACAGGCGAACTTTCAAGTTTGCTACGCGATATCGGTTTGGCAGCAAAACGTGTAAATGTGGAAGTGAATAAGGCTGGGCTGGTCGATATTCTCGGCGACGCAGGAACGGTCAATGTCCAGGGAGAGGACGTTAAAAAACTTGATATTTATGCCAACAACCAATTCATGGGTGTACTTAAACACGGAATCAGTTGTGGGGGCATAGCAAGCGAGGAACTCGACGACTTCTTTCCTTTTGACGATCCGGTTAGTAATAATTCGAAATACGTTTGTTTGTTCGATCCGTTAGATGGGAGCGGGAATATCGATACCAATGTTTCAATTGGTACTATTTTTAGCGTTTATAGGCGTGTAACTCCAAAAGGAGCCCCGGTTCAGGAAATAGATTTTCTCCAGCCCGGTCGCGACCAGGTAGCGGCAGGTTATATTGTGTATGGCTCCTCTACGATGTTAGTTTATGCAACACGCCGCGGAGTGAACGGCTTTACACTCGATCCGTCGATCGGAGAATTCACGATGAGTCACCCCACGATCAGGACTCCGGAATTTGGCCGCATCTACTCCGTCAACCACGGCAACTTTTTCCAATATGAAGAACCTGTAAAAAGATATATCACTAATTGCCAGAAAAAAGACAAAACCAACGGTGGTCCTTATACTCAACGATACATTGGAAGCATGGTAGCGGATGTTCATCGCAACCTTATCAAAGGTGGTATCTTCATGTATCCTGGCACACTTGAGAAACCAAAGGGGAAGTTGAGGCTATTATACGAATGCAATCCGTGTGCGTTCATTCTTGAAGTTGCTGGCGGAAAAGCCACGGATGGTAAACAGCGAATTCTCGATGTGCAACCGACCGAGCTACATCAACGTTCACCATTGTTTATTGGAAGCAAGGGAATGATGGAGGAGTTGGAGGGATGCTTTTAGGGGCTGGCAAAGAAAATTGAATATAGAATGTCGAATATAGAATATGGCTGAGATGCTCAATATTCAATTAGTGATACTATATTTTTAGTTGTTGTTAATTTCAATTTTAAGTTAGCCCATTCTATGTTCGACATTCTATATTCTATATTCTACATTCTATATTCTACTTATGATCTCAATCATCGAATACACCTCCTCTCATCAGCCAGAATTCAAACGGCTCAATCTCGAGTGGCTCGATAAATATAATTTGACTGAACCTCCGGATTTGGAAGTTCTGAATGATCCAACAGGTACAATTTTGGATACCGGCGGAGCGATTTTTCTTGCTGTCCATGAAAATGAAATTGTTGGTTCTGCTGCATTGATGAAAGAACACGATGATGATTACGAGCTTGCGAAAATGGCTGTTACCGAATCGTGGCAGGGTAAGGGAATCAGTAACTTGCTGATTCAAAAATGTCTTTCAAAAGCAAAAGATCTCGGCGCAAAAAAAATCATCTTGTTTTCAAATTCCCAGCTACAAACAGCTTTGAAGTTGTATACTAAATATGGATTTCGGCATGTCGACGTTACGGACAGTCCCTTTGCAACAGCCGATGTGAAAATGGAATTAAACCTTTGAACGAATACTATGGCAAGTAAAATCATACAGGTTCAGAATCTTGTAAAAAACTATGGCAACTTTGAAGCAGTGAAGGGCATAAGCTTCGATGTTATGGAAGGCGAAATTTTTGGTTTACTTGGGCCGAATGGCGCAGGGAAATCAACAACGTTGGAAATAATTGAAACACTCCGCCAAAAAACTTCCGGCAAGATTGAAGTGGACGGTTTCGATATTGACAAAGACCCCGGGGAAATAAAGAAAATTATCGGCGTTCAATTGCAAACGTCGGGCTATTACCCGGGCCTTAAATTAACTGAACTGATTAACCTGTTCAGCGGGTTATATAATCGCGACGTAAACCCGATGGAGTTATTAGATCTGGTTAATCTTCGCGACAAGGCCAAATCAAAGTATAAAGAATTGAGTGGTGGTCAAAAGCAACGATTTTCCATTGCAACCACACTCATCAACGAACCCAAAATAATTTTTCTTGATGAGCCAACAACCGGCCTTGATCCGCAGGCGCGGAGAAGTCTATGGGAATTGATAAAAGGGATACGCAGCAAAGGCACAACCGTTATCATCACCACGCATTATATGGATGAAGCAGAGGTCCTTTGCGATCGCGTGGCAATTATAGATTCAGGGAAGATCATCGCGATGGATAGCCCCGATGGCTTAATCGATAAGCTCGTTGCAACGGGTTTTGAGCGTCCGAAAGAAGTGAAAAAAGCAAACCTCGAAGATGTGTTCATTCAAATGACCGGGCATACATTACGAGAAGAATAAGTAATTCACATTTTAAAGACAGATAAATCAGAAGTATGGACCTACGTTATCCCATTGGCAAGTTTGAACCAAAACCATATACGCTCGATCAAAAACGGCTTTGGCTTCGTGATCTTCAATTTCTTCCGGGGCTTGTTGAACAAGCAATCGAAAACCTCGACGAAGTGCAGTTGAATACTCCATATCGGGATGGCGGCTGGAATGTTAAGCAAGTTGTTCATCACATTGCGGATAGTCATATAAACGCGTACACGCGATTCAAGTTAGGTCTAACAGAAGACAAACCAACCATTCGTCCATACGAAGAAGCAGAGTGGGCAAAGTTGGACGATGTATCGAAAGTGCCGATTAATATATCAATCACATTGCTTTATACGCTTCACACGCGGTGGCATGCGACGATCCTTAGTCTTACAGATGAGCAATGGATGCGGAGCGTCATTCATCCGGAACATGGAAAAGAAATGACCTTGTGGTATTTGCTTGGAATGTATTCCTGGCATGGATTACATCATGTGCGTCATATCACTTCATTGCGTGAACGAAGCGGATGGTGAAAAGGAGTTTTAACAAAGAGAAACATGAATTGGAAAACAATAGCGTCGGAATATCTTTTTAAAGATTTGTGGTTTACTGTTCGAAAGGATACCTGTGAGCGTCCCGATGGAAAAATTATTACTCCTTACTATGTTTATGAATTCCCCGACTGGGTATCCGCACTTGCTATTACCAAAGAAGGCAAGGTTATTCTTGAAAAGCAATATCGGCATGGAATCGGAGAAACGGCTTATGAGCTGCCCGGTGGTTGTGTTGATCCAACTGATGTAAGTTTTGAGGATGCAATCGCCCGTGAGTTGCTGGAAGAAACGGGTTATACATTTGACTCATTCACTTTCCTTGGTAAGACGTCAGCAAATCCATCAACAAACAATAACTGGATGCATATGTTTCTCGCCGTAGGCGGAATAAAAACAGATATGCAACAGCTTGACGAAAACGAGGATATTGAAGTGCACTTAAAAACTATTGAGGAATTAAAAGAATTGATCGCATCCAATCAAATCATTCAAAGCATGCATGTCGCGCTGTGTTACCACGCTTTTGCAAAATTGGAGAAGTTAAGTTTACCTTGATACTTCGGCGACGACGAAAACTGAACCACAAATAAGGATCAGGTCTTTCGACGATGCATGTTGTTTTGCTGACTGAACCGCCTTATCCACCGTCTCGAAATGATTTCCACGTAAACCAAACTTAGCTGCGATCTCCTGTAAGCGCCCCTCGGGCAAAGCTCTTGGAATACTGGCTTTGGTAAAATAATAGCTTGCTTCTTTAGGTAATAGAGCAAGCACCTTTTCAATTTCCTTATCTTTTACCAGGCCTATTACAATATGCAATTGATGATGATCTGATAATTCCAGTTGACTCAGGAGTTGCTTCATTCCATCTTCGTTGTGTGCAACATCAAGCACGATCTCTGGATGTTCATGAATGGTTTCCCAACGGCCGTGCAATCCGGTCAGTTTTTTGGTGACAGATAATCCTTCTTTAAGATCTCGTTTGGAAATTTTCCAGCCTTTCCGATTGAGTTGGTGAATTGCCTCGATTACTGTTAGAAGGTTTTTTGTTTGATAATATCCCGGGAGATCGAGCACGAAAGAATCTCGTTCATCGTGGTGATTGCTCGCGACTGTTGCCGATAGCTGGTGTTTTTGATAATGCCAATCTGAAACGTATCGTTCCTGATTGGCAATCGTAAGCAGGGAATTGTTTTTTTCGGCGATGTCAACAAATACCTTTTCCGTTTCCGAATTCACTTCACCAATCACAACGGGAATTCCTTTTTTGATGATTCCTCCTTTTTCGGACGCAATCGCCGCGAGTGTGTTTCCGAGAATGTTCATATGATCCCAACCGATGTTGGTGATAATCGAAAGCTCTGGGGTAATTATATTGGTACTGTCGAGTCGTCCACCTAATCCGACCTCAATAATGGCAATGTCCACCTTTTCTGCGGCAAAGTATTCGAACGCCAGTGCGACTGTTACTTCAAAGAAAGAAGGTTCGACAGAATCAATCATCGGAGTTATCCGCTGCGTAAAATCAATTACATATTGCTGCGGAATCATCTCGCCATCGATCTTGATACGCTCGCGGAAGTCGTGCAAATGCGGAGACGTATAAAGCCCGGTTTTATAACCGGCGGTTTGAAAAACGGAAGCTAGCATATGACTCGTAGATCCTTTTCCGTTAGTTCCGGCGACATGTACGGATTTAAATCTTTTGTGGGGGTCCCCGACCGCCTTACAAAGAGCGATGGTATTTGTAAGATCAGGTTTAATTGCAGGAGGCCCGATCCTGCTAAAAAGAGGGAGCCGGGAATATAAAAAGTCGATTGTTTGCTGATAGTTCATAAAGACGCGCAAATCTACAAAAAGGAAGTGGCTGATTGATTTGTTGCGTTACGGGATTAAGGTTCATTTTTTTTCCTTTAGTACCACGACGCAGCAAGTGTTGTTGTGAAATTCGTGCCTCCCAATTTGCCCTGTGCGCTTATCAGAAAGTGATTTTCCAAATTCGCCGTAACAAAAAAATCCAATTAATGGAGCATTCCACACTTGAGCAACACGTTCGATCTCTTCGCTAGTCATAACACCAAACGATAAGTATCGACTGATACATGAAAAGATGATCATAGCATCGGCTTCGGATTGCTGTTCATTTTTTAGTTCCATACATTCGGACACTACCGTGTCGATGACGTCAAAATCGGGAGGGAGTGAGAACCGGACTTTAGCACCCTGGGGAACTGTGCCAGCGCAGATTAAAGAACGATCTTCTTTGTTGCCTAACATCGCAGTGCGCATAACAGGCGCAGAGTTCTCACGCTCCAGCTGAAGTGGATAATATGCACCAATATTTGTGACAATGTCGGTGCCTGGGTTTAGATCGATATTCAGTCCAAGATATTTAATCACTAAATCGAGTGCAGGCTGATCATCAATAGTATAAATGATATTACCAACGCTTTTTGTGACTACTTTCCTTATGCCGATCGGCTTCCAGCCACAAGTGGCAACACCTTTCATCGCGATCCGGTCTTCATTAATAACGATGGCGACCAGTCCTGTTACGCTTTTCCGACCGTATGTGAACACTATTGGTTGTCTCAGTAACAGATCATCGCCTGCCATTCCGCCAAAAACGGGTGCGTCATTCCCTGCACCTTCCTGAATTCCCCGCATTATTTCTTCTCCATCCGTATGCAACCAACCAGAAGCTATCATGAAGGCTGGGTTTGCGAAAAGCCATTTTCCATCGGTTCCTAATTTTTTTGCTGAATCGTAAGCTGAACTTTCGGAAGTCTCGGAAAAGACAATTTTGAAATGATCGGGATTCAGATCAAGCAACATTATTGTGATTGCTCCCTGCAGAATTTCGCTATTTATAAATTCGCCTGCAGTAGTTGAGCCAAATACCTGTATATTTTTTTCGTGCAATAGAGAACAGACATAATCGGTGTCTTGTTTGATTGAGATAAAAACAATCGCCAGAGTTGGCCTGAAACCGTCACTCATGTTTTGCAGTAAAGCCGAAT
>JACMLR010000422.1 GCA_014379515.1 Chitinophagaceae bacterium | reverse complement strand
TTCGTTCAGCTCTTATGTTCACCTTCATCGTGCTTGGCGAGAATATGGCGCGAAGATCTTCCATCTACAACACACTCTCGGCATCCGCTTTTTTGTTACTTATATACAATCCATTTTGGTTATGGGATGTTGGCTTCCAACTTTCATACCTGGCAGTGTTGAGCATCGTCATCTTCATGAAACCCATTTACAACCTGATTTACGTGAAGCATAAAATCCTCGATCATGTTTGGAAATTACTCGCCGTAACATTAGCAGCGCAAATACTGACAACATCTATTACCATTTACTATTTCAATCAATTCCCACTATTGTTCCTTTTCACCAATATCGTTGCGGTGCCTGTTTCCAGCCTGATTCTTCTCGTAGAAATAGCATTGTGCGCAACTGCCACTATTCCCGCCATTGCTTCGCAGCTGGGTTGGGTTACGTATCAATTGATTTCCGGCTTGAATTTTTATATTGAAAGTATTAGTCGCCTTCCGTTCGCATTATGGTCGCCCTTATCTATCAATTTTGCACAAACGATTTTGCTCTACCTGGTGATCGCAGGTTTTTCGTTGTGGTTGTTCACGTCGTCTAAGCGAAGCCTGGCTTCAGCATTAGCATGTACGGTTGCTTTCCTGTCGATTCGCAGTTATGCGATCATACAAACCGCTTCGCAGAAAAAAATAATCGTTTACAATGCTTCCGGACATCACGCGGTTGATTTTATCCAGGGAAACCACTTTTCATTTTTAAGCGATAGCATATTAGCGCAGGATAACAATCTGATGTCGTTCCATCTTCGAGCCTCACGAATCAGGGATCGTATTTTTCAATCGATACCCAATCTATATATCAGGAGAAAAAATCTTCTCATTTTCAATGGAATCAGGATACTGTTAGTTGATGGCCAGCTGTCATTGCCACAACAAATACAGGCTCAATCAATCGATTTGGTTATTGTACTGGCAAAATCGTCGGCTCCGCCCGAACGCGTTATTGAGATGACTGGTTGCAAGCAGGTTGTAATCGCATCATCCTATCCATCCTTCCTGATAAATATCTGGCAACAAGCGTGTTCTAGTGCGAATGTCAGGATGCACATCAATTATGCCAATGGTGCTTTTGCGATAAACATCCCATAACCTACCTTTGCGCCTCACAAAAACGGCTCTGCCGTGAATGTATAATTATCAAGTATGGACACAACAATCAAATCCGCTCTTATCTCGGTCTTTTATAAAGACGGCCTGGAACCAATCGTTCAACAATTATACAGTCATGGCATTACCATTTATTCTACCGGTGGTACGCAACAATTCATCGAAAAACTTGGTATTCCTGTAGTACCTGTAGAAGATCTGACTACATATCCATCGATCCTCGGAGGTCGTGTCAAAACCTTACACCCTTCAGTATTCGGGGGTATTTTAGGTCGTCGTGAACTTCGATCGGATCTTGAAGAAATGGCCCAATATAAGATCCCGGAAATTGACCTGGTGATTGTAGACTTGTACCCGTTTGAAGAAACGGTAGCAACAACAACTGAAGAAAAGTCGATCATCGAGAAAATTGATATCGGTGGGCCTTCGATGATCCGTGCGGCTGCGAAAAATTTTAGTCATGTTGTTGTTGTTGCAGCACGAAGCCAATACGGCGAATTGGAACAATTACTGATTTCGCAAAAGGGCACAACGACCCTGGAACAGCGTAAAAAGTTTGCAGCGAAAGCATTCGAAATTGTTGCCCACTATGATGTCGCCATCGCAAAATATTTCGCAAACGAAAATTCTGACTACTTCCTGGAATCCGTTTCGCAACGAAAAGCCATGCGGTATGGTGAAAACCCGCACCAGGCTGCTCAATTTTTTGGTGATCTAAGTAAGATTTTCAATCAGCTTCATGGCAAAGAACTTTCTTATAATAATCTTGTCGATGTTGACGCTGCGGTGCAGTTGATTGTAGATTTTGACACTTGTGACGCAGTGAAAGGTGAGGCCGTGTTCGCAATAATAAAGCATACAAATGTATGTGGCGTTGCATCCCGGAAAACGGTGAAAGAAAGCTGGGACGTTGCATTAGCCGGAGATCCGGAGAGTGCGTTCGGTGGCGTGCTGATCTGTAACATGCCGATCGACGAACAAACAGCGAAAGCAATCAATGAATTATTTTTTGAAGTATTGATTGCTCCATCGTTCGACGCGGATGCGTTAACTATACTTAAAACAAAGAAAAACAGAATTCTTCTCGAACATCATTCATCAAGCCTACCATCGCAACAGTATAAGTCTGTACTTAATGGTGTTCTGGCACAGCAAACTGACCAGGGTAATTTTGCGAAGTGGGAAGAAATGGGTGGGCGACCATCGTCATTTGACGAAAAGCCAAACCTCGAGTTTGCAAATATCGTTTGCAAGCATTTGAAATCGAATTCAATTGCTCTGGTCGGAAACAAACAATTAATCGGCAAGGGTTGTGGTCAAACAAGCCGGATCGATGCATTGCGCCAGGCCATTGAGAAAGCAAAACAGTTCAATTTCGATTTAAACGGGGCTGTGATGGCTAGTGACGCATTCTTCCCATTTGCAGATTGTGTGCAAATGGGTCATGCTGTCGGAATTCAATCTTTTATTCAACCGGGCGGTTCAGTGCGCGATAAAGATTCAGTTGAGTATTGTAAAGAACACCAATTGGCAATGGTTTTTACAGGGACCCGGCATTTCAAACATTAAATATTGACTTTCAGGCGACAAATTCGAACAATCGTTCCCCTTCGATGTTAAATCTCCACATCGCTCGGATTTTCAAACTTTGAAATCTATATTTGCAGTCCTGATTCACAATGCAAGGCAATCAACCATACCAGTTCTCAAAAAATCTAACCGCAACCTTTATGATTGCGTTGTTATTGTTGCTCACTTGCATCAACTACGTAGTATTTGCAGAGTCTGCGCCACCAACAACTATTGCCTGGCTAAATTCAGGCGGTGGAGATGATGCTGAAACTGACACAAATCCAGCCGGACCGGACGAAAAAGCTCCTGGCAATCCAGTTTCCATTTCCGAAGAATATCTTCACGATCATCAAGACGCTTCTAATTCTATTTCAGATATACTCACACATCAATTACTAATGGTGTGTTCAAAGGTGCATCCTGTGCATTTCGAGTTGATTACACCGCCTCCCGATATGGCGTCCTAATTTCTCCATTACATATCGCTTAACGATTAACCCATTGCCGTATGGAATCGTTCCTGAATTCATTATCTGAAAAATATTTTCATGAAACCTTTACTAAAAGATTATGTGAAGTCGGCACGTTACGACTTGACCGCCGCTGTTGTGGTTTTTCTTGTAGCATTGCCCCTTTGCCTTGGCATTGCCCTTGCATCCGGAGCTCCATTATTTAGTGGATTAATTGCTGGTGTTGTTGGTGGTATTGTAGTGGGATTGGCCAGTCGCTCGCACCTGAGCGTGAGTGGTCCGGCCGCTGGCCTTACCGCAATCGTTGTTAGCGCCGTGCTAACCTTACCATCTTATGAAGCATTCCTTGTATCTGTCGTTATTGCAGGAGGACTTCAAATTTTGCTCGGCTTTGTTAAAGCAGGAGTTATTGGGGATTATGTTCCGAGTAGTGTAATCAAGGGAATGCTTGCTGCGATTGGCCTGATTCTTATTCTTAACCAGGTACCCCATTTATTAGGCGACGATTCAAATTTTGAAAGTGATGAAGGAGTACCTAATTCGGCAGAGAAAGGAAATATTTTCTCCAACTTTATTAAAGCGTTTGCGCATATCACACCGGCAGCATTGATCATCGGCGGAATTTGTCTGCTGTTTCATTTTGCGTGGGAAAAGTTTACAGTAAAGCGAACCGGCTTTTTGAAAATGATCCCCGCGCCATTGTTGGTTGTAGCAATTGGTATAGGCTTGCATTTGTTTTTTCAATCGACAGGCAGCGTAGCACCATTGAGTGCAGATCACCTGGTGAATATTCCGAAGGCAGAATCATTTGGTGAGTTTTTATCATTTTTTACTTCGCCTGATTGGAGTCAACTACTTAACAAAGATGTTCTCGTCACGGGATTTGTTATTGCGATTGTGGCAAGCCTTGAAAGTTTGTTAAGTATTGAGGCGGTTGACGACCTCGATCCGTATCAACGAGTAACACCAACTAACCGGGAGTTGAAAGCGCAGGGAATTGGCAATATGGTATCTGGCTTAATTGGTGGACTTCCGGTGACAAGCGTAATCGTGCGGTCTTCAGCGAACGTGAATTCAGGTGCCAGGACGAAGATGGCGACGATTTACCATGGCATTCTCCTATTGTTATGCGTATCGTTGATCCCCCATTTCTTAAATTATATTCCAAAGTCTGCGCTTGCGGCAGTGCTGATTTTCACGGGTTATAAGTTGTCAAAGCCATCGCTTTTCCAGGCTTTCTACAAACGAGGATGGGACCAGTTTCTTCCTTTTGTAATTACCATTGCGGCGATTCTGGTAACTGATCTTTTGAAAGGTGTTATGATTGGAATC
>JACMLR010000421.1 GCA_014379515.1 Chitinophagaceae bacterium | reverse complement strand
CAATGACGGGAAAATATCTACAAGTGCGGGCTTCTTTTTGAAGTTTTCATTTAAATCCTTTGCGTTGGTAACAATCCAGGTTGTTCGTTCGCGTTCGGATTGACCACCGTGATGCTTACCCGAAACGGAATCACGACCGTGATCCGTAGTAATATAAATTACCCAGTCTTCATTATAATTTGCTGCGCGATGTTTGATCGATCGCCAGATTCGCCCAACCTGGTCATCTGCTTCAACTACTGCATCGCGTTGTTGTTCGCTATCGCCATACTGATGGCCCATATCATCCGTATATTCAAGGTATACCCAGGTAAGATCAGGACCTTTCTCTTTTATCACCTTTGCTGCTGAATCAGCAACCTCGTTGTCAATTCTCCGGATATATTCCGACGTATTACCGTGTGGAAAACGAACTGTATCTAACTCCAATCCATCATAATGAAAATCGGGATTCAGCTTCCCGGCAGCCGACGCTTCGCTTCCGATTAATTTCGTCCGGTTGTCGAGCCAGGTCGAAAAAACAGCAGTCGTTCGTGATGGAAATTGCGTTTTAAACAGTCGAAAGATATTCCAGTACTGATAGTTTGGTGCAGCAATATCGTTATCCCACACATTGTGTTTATTCACCCAGGTTCCGGTCAGCAAACTATTATAACCTACAGCGGAAATGGTGGGTGTTTGTGAATACCCGCCGCGCTCACCACCTACATATGCACGGGTGTATCCACCTTCCTTTGCAATGGAGTCAAGGTTGGGGGTTTTAACAGCTTCGATCACATCAGCCGGTATCCCATCTACAATAATGAACACGGCCTTGCGGATTTTTTGAGCGTCGGCGACGTGAAAACTTAAAATTAAGAGACATAAAAAGCTAAAACGCATACTGGCAAGTTAATGGTTCAGCGCAAATTAGCCGAATCAGGATTCTATTTCCGGAATTCAAAAACGCGCTAGTGCTTGCAACACCTTTTCGCTGAGAATGTCTTTGTATATTTGCAGGTTCCGCTTCGGCGGGTTAAAAAGAATAAGTTAGCATGAGTCGTAATGGAAAAGTAATGGTAGCAATGAGTGGCGGGATCGATAGCACGATCGTGGCACTGATGCTGAATGATGCCGGTTATGAAGTTGTAGGAATTACCATGAAAACATGGGATTATGCTGCAACTGGCGGTAGTAAAAAAGAAACAGGCTGCTGTAACGTTGATAGTTTCAACGATGCACGCATGGCCGCGGTTCAACATGGTTTCCCGCACTATATTCTTGATATCAGGAATGAATTTGGTGATTTTGTAATCGACAATTTCGTTGAAGAGTATATGGCTGGTCGTACACCGAATCCCTGCGTGATGTGCAATACGCACATAAAATGGAGGGCGTTATTGAAACGAGCAGATGCGCTCGATTGTGAGTTTATTGCTACAGGACACTACGCAAAAATCAATCAACATAGTAATGGCCGGCATTTTATAAGTAAGGCCGTAGACGAAACGAAAGATCAGAGTTACGTGCTGTGGGGATTGCAACAGGACCTGCTGGCGCGAACGCTGTTGCCACTCGCACCTTATCGCAAAACGGAAATCCGCCAGATGGCGCTTGACTATGGCTATCCGGAACTCGCGAAAAAGAGCGAGAGCTACGAAATCTGTTTTGTACCCGACAACGACTACCGTGGCTTCTTGAAAAGAAAAGTTGACGGCCTCGAGCAAACGGTTGCTGGTGGTCAGTTCGTAGATAAATCAGGCAAAATTCTTGGTACGCACAAAGGCTACCCGTTTTATACTGTTGGTCAGCGCAAAGGCCTCGATATCACGTTCGGAAAACCGGTTTATGTTACCGGAATTGACCCGCAGAATAATACAGTGGTTTTGGGTGATGAAGAAGACCTGAATCGCCCGGAAATGACGGTCGCAAAATTGAACTGGTTGAAATACGACGGCATCAGTGACGGAATGGAGGCCACAACAAAAATCCGGTACCGCGATCAGGGCTCACTGAGCAATCTTTATAATGACGAAAAAGGAATTAAAGTCCGTTTTTTTGAAAATGCGAAAGGCGTTGCTCCAGGGCAAAGTGCCGTATTTTATGAAGGTGACGATGTAATTGGTGGCGGAATTATCCAACGCCAGGCCTTCTAAAAACGATCAGGCTAAAAGCCTTACCAATTTTGTTCCCTTTTCCCTTAACGGCTTCCCCCTAAGCCATGGATTTTCAGGCAATAAAACCCACTGTATGACGTTGTAAATGCCAGGATTCTTTCCAACAAGTCAGGAAAGGGCATCCAATACATTAGAAGATCTGTTATGAAAAAAATTATATACTCATTCGTTGCTTTCGCCTCATTGATCATTGCTGGCTGCGACAAAAAGGACGATTATTCATCTGCCGACCTGAATGAATACCTGAACCTCGAGGTGGGTAAGTTCGTGGTGTATCGTCTTGATTCGTTGTTGTACGTCAACTTCGGCCAAAAAGATACGATCATCAGCTACCAGGCAAAGGATGTAATTGACGAAGCAATCACTGATAATCTAGGCCGCCCATCTTTCCGTGTGGTGCGCTATTTGAGTGATACGACTGGTTCAAGCCCATGGGTTCCTACGGCTACGTTTATGCTGACCCCGATGCGCGAAACTGTTGAGCAGATTGAAAACAATATGCGTTATCAGAAATTGAAATTGCCCGTTAAGGAAGGCTTCAACTGGAAAGGCAATTCTTATATCAGTACACAATCACCCGAACCAACATGGGAATACCGTTTCCTTGATGATTGGGATTATACATATGAGAATGTAGGTGCACCATTTATTTTACCGAATAACCAATCCGTCGATAACACCATTACCGTAAATCAACGCGATGAAATAATTGGTTTTCCGAATGAAGTTGATGCCTACAGCGAAAAATCCTACAGTAAAGAAGTTTATGGTGCTGGTATTGGGTTAATCTTTCGCGATTTTCTTCATTGGGAGTATCAGCCACCGAATGGTGGAAACCCCGGTTATAAAACCGGTTTTGGTATAAAAATGGTCATGATAAGTCATAACTAATTTCAAAGACGGTTGTTACTTGTTTAAATATTGGGTGGATGAAAAACTTATGTGTCGTCGTCGCTTTGTTCTTCTGCGCTTCCGCCTCTGCTCAATATACCCGCTATGTTGTTCAGTTAACTGACAAGAAAGGCACGACCGGAACGCTGGCTGCTCCTTCCTCCTACTTATCTTCTAAAGCAATTGATCGACGTATCAAACAGAAAATCCTGATTGATTCTACTGATCTGCCAATTTCAATAATTTACCTCGATAGTATCCGCAAGGTGGCAAATGTCACGATCCTTAATAAATCTAAGTGGTTGAACCAGGTGTTGATTCGAACTTCGGATCCAACGGCTATTGCAACGATTAATTCATTTTCATTTGTAAAAAAGGTTGGGGGCATCGCATCGGCAGCGCGTTTAACGGATGATGAGGTAGTGAACGAAAAGTTTAATACAAAGCTCCAACCGGTGCAACAAACTGTTTTAAGTGGAGCATTTGGTGCTCGCGGAACAGATGGCGCACAAATATTGGATTATGGTAATAGCTTCAATCAAATTCATTTGCATGAAGGAGAGTTCCTTCATAATCTCGGCTTCACAGGAAAGGGAATAACAATTGCAATCCTCGATGCAGGATTTTTTGGATATAAAACGAATGTTGCAATGGACAGTGTTCGGTTGCAATCACGGATACTGGGAGAATGGGATTATGTGATGAATGAACAAAGTGTGAACGAGGATAATTCTCATGGATTATTTTGCCTTTCGATCATCGCAGCTAATAAACCCGGTGAGATTGTTGGTTCCGCGCCACACGCAAGTTTTTATTTGTTCAGAACGGAAGATGTCGCGACCGAATTCCCGGTAGAAGAACAAAATTGGGTAGCTGCAGCGGAGTATGCCGATAGTGTTGGGGTGGATATGATTACCTCATCGCTTGGTTACTCGGATTTTGACGATCCAACATTCAATCACTCCTATGCACAGCGGAATGGCAACACAAGTATTGTTACGATTGGTGCAGACCTCGCAGCACGGAAAGGAATCATTGTAACAAACAGTGCTGGCAATTCCGGCAATGCATCTGGCGAAGGCAAATACATTTCATGTCCTGCAGACGGCGACAGCGTATTTACTGTTGGTGCAACAACTGTTACCGGAGCAATTGCCGGCTTCAGTAGTTGGGGACCGAATAGTGCAGGAAAAATCAAACCAAATATTGTTTCTGTGGGCCAGGGAACTGTGCTGGCAAATACTTCCGGAAACGCATCAGCTGGAAATGGAACGTCTTTTTCAAATCCGCTTGCGTGTGGATTGATCGCATGTTTGTGGCAGGCATACCCGGAATTCGGCAACATGGAAATTTT
>JACMLR010000420.1 GCA_014379515.1 Chitinophagaceae bacterium | reverse complement strand
TAGCAGCTTCAAAAGAAATCAATTTATAATAGCTGATAGCGCTGTAAGCAATTACAATTCCACACCATTGTCAATCGCTGCCACTTTGAACATGGATTATTTTATAGATGATCTCGAAGGAAAGCAAAGCAGTTCAAGACTGATTCTCCAGTCGTGGGCTTCGCTGAAGGAAAGCTTTCTGCCAAAATTGCTTCATGCCAATGGTTACCAACTATTGAACTATGGGTTGTGTGATTTCAAAAATGCGAACGTCACAACTACACATTACTTCGCCGATTACGAAGAAAGAGTTCTTTTTGAAGAAACGATTTATGGACGAATCAAAAGAGATATTTGGTGGAAGGTGCTAAATTATCTTCCTGGCAGTTTCTCCTCATACACTGAAGAAGAACGTTTGGTTGAAAAGAACGCTTACTTACTTAGAGACAAACAAAATTTTGATTCCATTCTGTCATCGCTTAAGACTACAACAGCTAATCCCAGATTTATTTTCGGGCACCTGATGTTACCGCATGCTCCTTTCTATTACGATAGAAGCGGAAATCAATTTCCGGATACATTGCAGCGTTCTTATTACGATAAATATTATTTTACTGAACAACTGCAGTACACAAACGGGCTTATCAGCCAATTAATAAATGCCGCATCTCCTCCCAGCAACAGGCCGCGGGTTATAATCATTGCGGGTGACCACGGGTTTCGAATACCGGGTTCCGGTCAATCGCGCAAGAGCAATTTTGAAAACCTGGCGGGATTTTATTCTTCGCGCGACCGGCTTGAAGTCCATTCAACTATCAGCCCCGTGAACTATTTTCGGGTCGTTCTAAATAACTATTTTGGAACCAAACTTCCACAATTGAGTGACTCAACGATTCTATTACAATGACCCACGCCTGCGTAGAATAATGAACTGAAAAGAATATTTTTGCTAAAATCTAAGATATGAATGGAGCAATACGAAATAATTGGACTATCGGCGAAGTAGAAAAGATTTATCATACTCCCTTACTCGAATTAATATACCAGGCTGCAACAGTTCACCGGGAACACAACGAAACAGGCGAGGTGCAGGTGTGTACATTGCTTTCTATAAAAACAGGCGGATGCCCGGAAGATTGCGCGTATTGTCCACAAGCAGCGCGTTATCATACCGACATCAACGTCCAGTCGCTCATGCAAAAAGATGACGTGCTCTCCTATGCGCAAAAAGCAAAAGCGGCAGGCTCAACAAGATTCTGCATGGGAGCGGCCTGGCGCGAAGTAAGAGACAATCGCGACTTTGACCGGGTTCTTGAAATGGTAAAAGGTGTAAATGAACTTGGGATGGAAGTATGCTGTACACTCGGGATGCTCTCGGAAGACCAGGCACGCAAACTTGCGGATGCCGGACTTTACGCGTACAATCATAATCTTGATACCTCTGCAGAATATTATTCTGAAATCATTACAACGCGGACCTACGATGATCGTTTACAAACGCTCGACAATGTTCGCAAAGCAGGTGTCAGCGTTTGCTGTGGTGGAATAATCGGACTTGGTGAAAAACATGAAGACCGCATCGGTATGCTGCATACGCTAGCAACATTACCCGAGCATCCTGAAAGCGTTCCTGTAAATGCATTGGTGAGAATTAAAGGAACTCCGTTACAAGATAAAGCACAGGTTGATGTTTGGGATATGATACGTATGATTGCAACAGCGCGTATTATTATGCCAAAAGCAATGGTTCGATTGAGTGCGGGTCGCGCAGAGATGAGCACTGCCGAACAAAGCCTTTGCTTTATGGCCGGTGCAAATTCAATATTTGCGGGAGAAAAATTACTTACGACTCCAAACCCGTCGTTCGACGAAGACATGCAAATGTTTAATTTATTAGGATTGCAACCAAGGGAAGCGTTCAAGAATGAAATGGTTGCCGAAGCGTGAGGAGTAATAAGCTATTAATCGAAACCATGAATCTCTTTACAGATATATCTTTTTCCATCCATCACCTGTATGATGGCGCCGATCATCTCGTCGCCTGATGAATTTTTAGTAACGTAACCATTCGCGCCAGCATTCATAATTGCATTGACATGTGCCAAATCGGAATGAACTGATACACCAATAATTTTAATAGTAGAATTGAATTCGCGAATGGCGCGAGTGGCATCAACGCCATTCATTGGTTCCATTGTGATATCCATGAGCATGATATCCGGCTGCAAATCACGCGCAGCACTAACAGCCTCTGCGCCGCTTTCGCAAACCGCTATTACTGAAAGTCGTTTATCACGACTCAATAATAACTTCCATGCCTCCCGAACTAGTCGGTGGTCATCTACAATTACCAATTTTACCATCGCTGCTTACTTTTGAACTAAAAATTCGAGAATTTTAATCAAGACACGTGCCATGATTAATCTATAACCAATGAAACAATTTTCTTCATGCATTAATTGATCCCTGAAATAAGATATTGTATTCTCGGAATAACCGGCTTAAAAGTGAGCGAAAGAAAATCCAAGGCCTATTTGATTGTTGGCCCTATTGTTTTGAAAATAAGTCCGGCCATATCGAATCTGCAATTTTTTTAAGATCGCACCAACGCCAATTGAAAATCCATTTAGACCATTGCCGGCATTTCCAATTCGAAGCTCCTTCCGACGAAGATAATTATATCCCGCACTTATTTCAATTTTATCTGCGATGAATAATTGCGTTGCGAATACAACATGCCTGAAAAGCTTATCGAACAGATAACTATTACCTCTATCCTCACCAACACCCATATCACTATCAAAAGTTGAATCATCATACCGAATATTAAACCGATGAAGATGATGCAAGGTTAATGAAAATTGAATCGGCGCTTTTTCAAGTTTCTTTGAAATGCCTACCTGAAAATCAAATGGGAGATCCGATTTTTCACTGCCCGTATACGATTTCAATTGCACACCCATGTTTTTGATAACCAATCCCGCTTGCAATAGCAAGGCACTATCTGAATACGTCAGGGCAACGTCCAGCGCAATTCCTGAGGAACGATATATCCCATAATTGGAATTAATAAATTTCAGGGTTACTCCATACACTAACGAATTACCATAACTGCGACTTGCTGATACCTGTATGGCGTAATCGCGTGGACGAAATTCTCCGAGTTGATTACCCGAAACATCCGTTTGGGGTATCGATCCGTAATCAAAGTAATTTATTCCCAGTGCGAGACTCGTTGCGGCTTTTTGCAGGTGATAGCCAGTCTGCAATTGAAAATTGTTAATTGCGCCAGGAATTGAATTGAAATTGGCAGCAACATGGCCATGCATTGAAGCACGTAACAGCGCGGGGTTGTGATAACTCATCGAGATGTCATTCGTTATCTGGCTGACGTTGATTCCTCCGAGTGCGGTTAATTGCGGCGAGTTTGAAACTTTAAGAAAATTAAAGACGGCATTGCCACCAAGCGTCTGCGCATGAACGCTGAAGAAAAGGATGCAGGAGGTAATGGTCAGAAGGATTTTTCGCACGCCCGAAATTAAACATAGTTGAACAATTAGTCAGACCTGCAAAAAAAATTCCTCCATGCTAATGGAGGAACTTAAACCTTAAAACAACCAACATGAATAATTGACCTATTTAATAACAGCGAACGGACCAATTTGTTCAGAAGTTTGTCTTTATACAAGTGCGAGTTCCAATACCTGCTGCATTGTGCGGACGTAATGGAATTTCAATCCTTTTATGAAGCTTGAGTCAATTTCTTCGATGTCTTTTTCGTTCTGCCAGCACAGGAGTATCTCTTTCAATCCCGCCCGTTTCGCTGCCAGGATCTTTTCTTTGATACCACCAACAGGAAGAACCTGGCCACGCAACGTAATTTCACCGGTCATGGCAAGAAATGGCTTAACTCTTTTGCCCGTAATTGCAGACGCAATGGATGTCATCATGGTTATGCCGGCGCTTGGCCCATCCTTCGGCACCGCACCTTCAGGAACATGCACATGAATTATTTTGTTTGCAAAGATCTCTTTGTCGATATCCAGTTTTTTTGCGTTGGATTGAATCCAGGTCAATGCAGTGGTTGCGCTTTCTTTCATCACATTACCAAGATTACCTGTCAATTTCAATTCGCCCTTGCCATCGCTGAGCAAGGTTTCCACAAATAAAATATCGCCTCCAACATAAGTCCAGGCAAGTCCAACAGCAACGCCAGGCATGGAAGCAACTTTATACATATCACTGTTGTACCTCGAGCGGCCTAATATCTTTTCGATATCCTGCGGTGTAACATTCGCTTTGATTTTGCCTTTGCTGGCAAATTCCTTTGCCTCATATCGCATCACCGAAGCGAGCTGGCGATCCAACTCACGAACACCACTTTCTCTTGTATAATCCTGGATGATTTTCTCCAATACCTTATCGCCAATTTTAAAATTCATCTCTTTCAATCCATGCGCTTCTTTTTGTTTTGGTACGAGGTGTCGCTTCGCGATTTCCATTTTCTCCTCAACGGCATAGCCGCTGAGATCAATAATCTCAAGTCGGTCGCGCAACGCCGGCTGAATATTGGCGAGATTGTTCGCAGTAGCAATAAATAGTACTTTGCTTAGATCGTACTCGAGTTCAAGGTAATTATCATAGAACGTATGGTTCTGTTCTGGATCAAGTACTTCAAGCATTGCTGAAGAAGGATCGCCACGAAAATCATTTCCGACTTTATCAATCTCATCCAAAATCATTACCGGGTTGGAAGATTTAATCTTGCGAATTGATTGGAGGACACGACCAGGCATTGCACCGATATATGTTTTTCTATGGCCACGAATTTCACTTTCATCATGAACGCCACCCAAACTTAGTCGCACGTACTTCCGACCGATTGCGCCCGCAATGCTCCGACCGAGCGATGTTTTCCCAATACCCGGAGGGCCGACGAAACAAAGGATCGGGCTTTTCATATCTCCTTTCAACTTCAATACGGCGAGGTATTCCAGGATTCTTTCCTTTACTTTTTCCATCCCATAATGATCCTTATCCAGCACTTTCTTTGCCCTCTTTAAATCGTATTGATCCGCGGTATAATCTTCCCATGGCAGATCGAGCATTAAATCAAGATGATTGTAAACAACTGAATAGTCAGGAGTACTCGGATGCATACGTTCGAGCTTCTCGATTCCTTTTTTGAAAAGCTCTTTTGCAGCTACTGTCCATTTTTTCGCTTCTGCCTTTTTCTGCATCTCCTTTATCTCACGCTCATTTGAATCGCCACCAAGTTCATCTTTGATGCTTTTCATTTGTTGCTGCAAAAAATATTCGCGCTGTTGCTTGTCAAGTTCCGTTTTCGTTTTTGTAGTAACCTTGTTTTTTAGTTCAGCGAACTGTAACTCACGTTGCAGCAATTTCATCAACACATCGGCGCGTGCCTGCAGATTATTCAACCGAAGCAGTTCTTGTTTCTCGGCAAGTTCTGTATTCAAATTACTCGACACAAAATGAATGAGGAAAGAAGGGTTTTCGATATTCTTCAGTATGATGGAGGCTTCTGTAGGAATATTGGGCGATAGCTGTACAATTTGCGAAGCGAGGTCTTTAATGGTAGCAACATACGCTTTGAAGTCTTCCGGCTTTGTCGCTTCCTCATCTTCCAGTAACAAAACCTGGGCTTTGAAATAGGGATCTTCGGTAAGAATGGTACCAATTTTAAAACGCTTCTTTCCCTGGATGATAACGGTTGTTCCGCCATCCGGCATTTTTATCAGCTTTACAATTTTCGCTACGGTACCGATATCTTCAAGATCAGTAACCGATGGATCTTCAACGCTGCTGTCTTTTTGCGCAATTACGCCAACAAGTCTGTCAGCTTTATAGGCGTCATTAATGGCGCGAATACTTTTATCGCGGCCAACTGTTATCGGCAAAACAATTCCGGGAAAAAGAACAGTATTTCTTAAGGGTAAAAGCGGTAATTCGTTGGGAATCACAATATCTGCATTGGAATCGTCGTCGTGTTCGTTTAAGGGAATGATCGGAATGAAATCCATCTCCTCTTCAGTTTGTAAATACATATTCTTCTCTTTCATAAATTGTATAGCGTGACAAAATAACACTTAAGCTTTGAATTATCTCCTGTCTTCGTATCAATGCATAGTAAGTCAAGTTTAATGCCACAGGTTCGATAAAATAACCCCAACCCTTTCATAACCAACTGCGTTACCCGGTTTAGGGTATTGCCGGGCGCAGCAAAAGCAGTAATTTTCAGTAACCTTATGCCTGCTTATAAGATTTACATATCCTCGACTTACCGAGATTTGATCGAAGACCGCGCACTGCTCAGATTAAAACTTGACCAGGCACAGTATTCCACGATCTGCATGGAAAAATATCCACCGGCACTATCGATGGTCATCAAAACCAAATGCGAGGACGATGTCAAAAATTGCGACATCTATATTGGAATTATCGGTGACTCCTATGGTTCGCTTGCAAAAGATGAAGCGGGTAATGAACTTGCCCACTCCTATACCGAATACGAATACGATGCAGCTGTAGCGAATAAAAAGAAACGGCTGATTTTTTTTAAACAGCTCGAGAAAGAACCAGACGACCCAAGATTGCGTGCTTTCATCGCTAAAATAAGGGCATCAGCATTCCTGATGGGTTTCTTTAAAGAACTGCATCAACTACCTACTGAAGTTCTTGCGTCCATCGTTGCAGAAACAGGCGACTATCGAAAGCGCCAATTTTCACCAGATTTGAAATATTTCTGCAACCGATCAGAGCACGCGTCCGCATTTGAAAGCAACCTGTTTCAAAAAAGAAAGGATGATAAAATTCATTTCTTTCTACTGCCTGGCCATGAGTTCAACGGCCATCGTGCATTTATTGAACGCTATAAATGCAAACTGAAATCACTTTATAACAACGAAGAACCTGTAGACATCAGCTTCAATGTGAAAATTGATACCGCACCAGATGATACTGTTGTACGCAACACAATTAAAGATTTTATTCGGCAGGGTTTGAAAGATCGCTTCGATTCGGATGACCTTGACGACGTTTCAGCTAATAGTCTTTTCGAGTTCCTGCAACGACAAAAGAAAAAGTTTCTCTTTATCGTGATGAATGTTCAAAGCAGTTATATAAAAGAACATTATGCGGAACTTTATAAAAATACTTTTGAAAAGTTTTACGCCGAATTTTCCAACGCCGATAATCCAGCTTACCAGGATAAGAAAATTATTTTTTTTCTAAATCTTAAATACCTCGACAACGCGCGCAATCTCGATGTGTTAAACAGAACGTTTGTTGACAATCAATACTACGCTGATAAGAAGTTGCCGCTACTGGACAACATTGTTGCAGATGATATCACCGAGTGGCTGGAGTTTCACAATATTGAAAAGACACCGCTGGTTGCGCGAAAGCTTTTACAAAAAGAAATTTCAACAATAGAAGATGCAAACTTCGATGAGCTAACATCCGACGGAATCTATATGGATGAAGCTGAACAATTACTGGAATCCATCATCAATCATTACAATAAAAAAATTGAATAACATGTTCGATCTTAAAGATATTCGAACCACGTCAGACAGCGATCCGAGGCATTACCTCATAACTGATGATGGATTGAAGAAAGCTGTCAACATGGCGATATGGTTGCAAAAGCCACTACTACTCACCGGAGCTCCGGGAACCGGAAAAACACAACTTGCTTCAAAAGTTGCTTATGAACTTTCACAAACATCGGCTGACGCATTGAACGGATTTGCGCCGTTTTCTCCAAAGCCTTTGTCATTCTTTACAAAAACAACTTCGTCAGCGTCTGACTTGTTTTATAGTTATGATGCGATCGGTCATTTCCAAAAAAGACATATAGAACAAAATGGAGCGCCAGGTGCAGCAACTTCCGCGCATCCCTATCTACAATTGAATGCGCTTGGAATGGCGATTCTGCAGACCTATGGAAAAAGGAAAATACTGGCAGATCCTCAAATGAGTGAATTGGCTAAACTCGCAAATTTTGATTCGATCGCAGACGAACCAATGAGCTCCGTTGTGCTCATCGATGAAATCGATAAAGCACCAAGAGATTTCCCTAACGATTTGCTTAACGAAATCGAGCATTACCGCTTTACTATTAGCGAACTCAATAAATCAATTCAAAAGGCTGATGCAAAACAATCTCCCGCACGAATCGTCGTAATCATGACAAGTAATTTTGAGAAAAATCTTCCTGATGCTTTTTTACGACGTTGTCTTTTCTATCACATTCCTTCGCCAGATACAGAAAAATTATTTGAGATTGTTTGCAGTCGCATGGAACCCTACCTGCAGATTGCCTATGCTAACGGAAGGCAGCCAAAAAGCGACGCAGATATCCGTATTCTCTTCAACGATTACAAACCAAAGATTCGCGAAACAATAATTAAGGGCTTCGACAAAGCGCGGGTCTCAATGATTGATAAACAGCCCTCCACCTCTGAATTGTTAGAATGGATCAAAGTATTGGAAGCAGAAGGATTTTTTACCGGCGCGGTTGATTTCGACAATCTTACCAACGGACAAAAAACTATTCTCAAATACACAATGCCCATCATTGCGAAAAGCAAGGACGATCTCGAAAACGCGATGCGTTAAACTTTATAACCAACTATTTGCCTGGAGCTAACCATACAAAGATTCCTCTTGATGGGCTGTTTGCCCGATTAAGACTCGAAGGTTTTGAGATTACAACGTCTGCAATTCTCGACGTCCAGAAAGTATTGGTAAACCTGGACGACGATGCCGCAGGTGATCCTGCAAACCTGACTTTGTTACTTGGTCCGCTGATTTGTCGCAACAAGGAAGAGCAGGAAAAATTTTATAAAATTTGTACTGCGTATTTTGAGTCAATCGAAGAACAGGTTCGATCAATCACGCCAATACAACAACCGAAAAAGCCCTGGTGGCCATGGGCTGCGGCAGCAGCGCTCGTTGTTGCTTTAGTATTCTTCCTGACTCTTCGACCATCGCCCGCCAAAATTCAACCGACGGTTATAATCACGAATTCAGCAGGTCAAACAACTGGATTTGTAAAAGGTGATACGCTATCTTTTGCTGCAGCTAACGTCGATTCCTCTTTTCTGGATCAGCTGCGGTACGACTGGACAATCAACAGCAAAAAAATTGATTCGCCTGCCTTCTCTCAAACTTTCAGTGATGCGGGAACATTCAACTATTCATTGACGGTTTCAGGTACAGGAAATAAAGTTATATCCGAACCGGTCCAGGGTTCTTTCCTTATCAATTGCGAACGCCCCCCTGCTGTGAGTATTCTTCGCGAACAAACAGGTGACCAACAGCTGTTGTACCGTGCCCAGGTAGAAAATCCATCTGCACAAAGCAGTATGTACCGGTACCATTGGTTTGTAAATGAATCGCCAGAATCAACAGCACCCGAATTCACGCCGGATACGAGATATGAAGCGCCATATACTGTACGATTAAAGATTGATTTTCCACCCGAAGTTCATTGCAGTACCGATTCGCTGAGTGATTCGTATATCGAATCGCCCGACTTGTCGATGAGTGTAAATGGGACTGTTCCATTGACACTGAACAAAAAAATAGATGCGGCAAATTTGACATGGATTTTAGCAGGATTGTTGATTCCATTGCTTGGTTCAATAGCAACTTATGTAATTATTAAACGCAAGCGAAAAAACCAAAAAGCGGAGTCTCGTGCACAGGAAGTAAAAACGGCTACGGATGATATTGAAAAAAGTTATGCTGGACCGTACACTTTAAGATTTAATACGAATGATGAAAAGATCGCGGCTGAAGCTGGTGTAGGTCAGCTTGCAGAAATCCTGCGTAAAAGACATACCAGCGAACACTTTCAATTGAACGTTTTCAAAACAATTAAAAAAACGATACGCGCGGGCGGCTTTCCAAGTCTCCAGTTTTCTGCAAAAACACAACCGACGGATTTTTTGATACTGTTGGATAAAGAACATCCTGATGGGCATACAACGCGTCTGTTTAGCTGGCTTATCGCGCAGCTTAAAAAGGAAGAAGTTGCCTATACACTTTATTCATTTTATAAGGAGCCGCAATTTTTTAATAATGAAACGTTGAATCACCGGATGATACCGGCAGACAAACTTGCGCGCTTGTATCCCGAATCAATAGTGCTCATTTTTACTCCTGCAAATGGTTTCTTCAAATCCCATCACCCAACGATTAAAAACTGGATTATTGAAAAATTCAGAAATTGGGAAACAAAATTACTTATCACGCCGGTTTCCAAAAATGATTGGGGCGCGAGAGAGTTGGCGCTGTACCAGGCTGGGTTCGCTGTTATACCCGCCGATCTCAATGCACAACAGGTCATTGCGGATGAGATTAATTTCATGATTGATAAAAACCGTCTTAAGAAAACGATCGTGCCTGATTCGTACAGTTCGAAAAGACATTCGTTCAATCGCTGGAATCATTTGCAGGCATATATTACAACTGCGGTTAAAGAAACAACAGCGCGCACACAACACTCCCCGGCGAGATTACAAACACTTATTACCAACTGGGTTTGCGCAACTGCGATCTATCCCTATGTGAACTGGGATATAACGGTTGGCATTGGGAAAGCGTTGGAGAAAAAATATTGCACACCAGGGGAACTGGTCAATTACACAAACCTCCTTATTCTTTCCCGGATTCAGTGGATGAATGATGGAGACTTATCTGATTCCTTACGACGCGAAATGTTGCTGCGCCTTGATAAAAACAGTGAGGCGGTTGCACGGCAAGCGATACTTGCGGCGCTAAAAGATATTGAGCCCTCAATAAAAGCGGACTCGGCAGTAGCTGCTGAATTCGTTTACCTGCAAACAACAAATAAATTTCTGCTGAATTCTTATAAACGTGAAGATTTCAATTTGTCGCAAACCGAATATGATCGCATGAAAGATTATGCGGAGAGTGATCGGCTTGATTGGGTATTGGATGAGTACCTTGCCGTTCCCAATACCAATAGTATACTGCAACACCCGGAAACATCCGCACCGGCGTCGCTCGACGAATTATTCAAGTTCTATAAAAACCGTGATAAAGAATCAGATCAACAAAAACAACGCGAAGCAGCGGAAGAAGCAAAACGCCGTAAGGCAGCGGAAACAAAACGCAGATTACTCGATATTGGTAAAGTAGCGGCAACATTTTTACTGCTGGCAATTCCCGCATTCATCTTATTATATAGTAACAATGTATATGCGAGACTGTACAAGCCTGCGACAGCAACAATTAATTTTTTACTTTCTCCCGAAGCCACCGCGCTCAGCGGAACGGGAACTGAACTTCAAATTAATATCGACACGGCGACTTATCAGGCGATTCGAACCTCGGACAGCTCATTCCAAATCACGAATCTTGATCTTCAAAACGCTGTTGTTCCAACTACAGTTGTTCTGCAAACCTCAACTGGAAACTTCAACAGTGAAATCGACACTCTATTTGCGGTGAATCGCTTACATGTAGAAGGTGCTAAAGCAAAACCGAGATTATCGGTGCGTTACAACATTGCCACGGAATCAGTGAATAGTGCGCTAAAAGCGCTTTCGGAATATTATAATGTTACAGCGATTCAAACATCGACTACGGAAAACACTCGTTTGATTTATTACTACCGCGAAGGAAAACCCCGTGCGGATTCGATCGTAAACATCCTTAAACAATCTTTGACACTAGATGTCCCGATTGAGTTTATCCCTGAGAATCGGACACCACCAGCACCACCGATATTGTTCCTTTTTTCCCAAAATGGAGTTGAAGCATGTGCTGCTATTCCAATTAATACAGTTCCTGCATCGATAGCAGAAATATGGAGTGGCATCACTAATAATCGCCTAATCACTTTTGATCTTCCGCGAAGGGTAATTTATTATTCAACCGGAGAGCCGACAACTTATGGCACTTATCGGATTGAAAAAGTTTGCCAGAGTGGTGGAGTATTAAAAGTTATTACAAAGGCAAATGACCGGTACAAAGTGTTCTTTGCTCAAAACCTGCAAAGAGCATCGTTCGATCTTGCAGTGTGCCAGCAAGAATTCTCCAGCGCGGCAGCCGCTGATACCGCAGTCCGCTGCGAAAGCTTTTATGCAATGCGTTTATATTATGGGAAAGACCAGGATGTAATTTATGTTCCGGTAGATGCAAGAAATTATACGACCGCCCAAATTGCCCGCAGAAAAAATCTCACCGAACCGCAGTCAAATAACAATGTTGGCGGTTCCCTTCCCATTGACAGCATAACTGTACACATCAACAATTTCAGTGGCAACACGATAGGCGGAAGATATACAGCCATTGAAAAGGGAAGCAACCTGTCAGCCTTCGATCAGGCAATATGGTCAAGCAGGGCATTCGCAGGCGGTCCGTTCGACCGGGACTATTTAAGTATCAGCATCGCGAAAGGAAGAGGAGAAGACCCGCCAGTACAACAGGTGGATAATTGCGCAACCGTTTATTATTCCATGAAAGAAGCACTGTCTGTTGGTATTGATAAAGTTTGCAAACTGAATCTTACACGCGAAAATTTGACGAGTCTTCCCCCGGAGCTTTCAAAATTTGTTAATCTGCAGGAATTAAACCTCGGTGAAATTTCTTTTGATGAAAAAGAAGTGCTCGCATTACAGGATGCCCTTTCTTCCTGCAAAATAATTTACACCGTAAAAACAAAAACTGACAGCGAAATAATTATTGCAGGTCTTGTTTTGGAAAAAGAACGGCTCTCGAATACACAGGAGAAATTTTTACGTGAGTTGGCGCAGGTGATGAAAGAAAATCCATCGGTCACTCTTTCATTAACCGTACGCATGTCAGGTAAAATGAATCAGAAAATTGCAGATGCAAGAATAACGACGGTCACAAATGTTTTGCGAAAGGCCGGCGTTGATGTCTCACGCTTAACACCAGAGGTCGGTTTTACCCGATCCATCGAACCTCCAAAAGGCAACACCGATGATCTTAGTGTCTCGATGAATCAACTCGACAAGGTCGTCATAAGGTCCACAGGATTGGACGAGGTGACAATTCGGATGTTGAAATCTCATCTTAACCCAAAAGCAGCTTATTAATTTTTGATAAAGGAGCATGAAAAAAGCCCGGAAAGTCCGGGCTTAATATATATAGATCAAGTGTAGTTAAAATATTCTTACACCAAGATAGAGTTGCCATCCCTGGCTCTTCCACTCACCCTGTTCTGGTAGGTCTTTTATATCTGCGAGGCCAACAACATAACGCGCACCTGCTTTTAACGGTCCGAGGTTTAACTGCACGCCACCTAACATAGAGAAGTCGCCTTTCTTGAAAGCATCACCACCGTTTTGAAGCAATGTTCTGTCTTCATTGAGCAGTATACCGAATTGTGGACCAGCCTGGAGTGAGATTAATTTGATCGGGCGATACGTCAGTACTAACGGGATTTGTAGGTAATTCAACTTAACATCAAAATCCGATTTTGAATCCGGAACAACTTCGTTGATATCCGTTGTTGTTCTATATGTACTTTGGCTCCAGAGAACCTCAGGTTGAATACCCCACTTGTTATTGAAATTTATTTCTGCAAAACCTCCGAGATTATACCCGAATTTGAATTCATCCTTGAATGCACGGTCATCAATTTTGAGAAGGTTTGCACCTCCTTTGATGCCTAAATGAAACCCTTGAGCGAGTGAAACGGAACTGATTGCTAAACCTACGATAAAGAGCGCCAGGACTTTCTTTTTCATACTGAATGTTTTTTGTTTCATGAATTAAGTTTTCAAGTTCTGTGCCAAGCCAATACAACCCCTGTTAATTCCGGGTAATGCGTAGCCAAGAAACTCTTAAAAATCATTCGACTATAACGCAACGCTGAGGTTTAGTGAGAAAACAATATTTAACGGATCCGATTCTGTTGGTTGAAGATAATAGTCAAATAGTACTTGCGGTTGTACCAAAAACTTTCCCTTCATATAGGTCGCACGTATGATCGCGCCAGCAGATTGCATTGCAAAAGCAGTTTCATCGACACCATTATTGTTCCCTGGTACAGAATTGATGCGCACCGGATTAAATGTATAGGAGTACGACGTATTGAAACCGTATTGCTGTGTCCCGGCGTTTGCCATGATGACTGGCGTGAGGGTTATGTTATCATCTTTTCCTATTACGTCATACCAATCAAAATCTTTACGTAATGACAAGGTCAATGAGAGATCACGCACAGACTCGACATTTTTTACAGTTACAACATAATTCCCGCGTTGTTGTAAACGTCTTGAAAGTAGACGATACTGTTGTTCCTTATAATCCGTAACAGATCCCCAGCCGTAACTAATATTGACTGTTGGGCGGAGCCACCATTTTTTATAAGAAACATAGGCAAACACTTCGTCATTAATAGGCGTAGTATAGAATTGCAAAGAATCCTTATTGAAATAATGGGTGTAAGCAAATCCGGAGGAGAATGCCTTGTTGATAAAATCGTAGGAAGGAGTCAGTGAAAATTGATAAAATGAAAACTTATTTTCATTAATTAAACCAACTGCAGCACCTGAAATTCCAAAGCCGGTTTTATGGTAGTATGCAATGGATGGCGAAATCATTAATTTCTTCTCAGTGTTCACATACACTGAACTGTTGTTATCGAAACTGAAGAAACCCGTGCCGATTCCTACCCCAACAAAGAACATATTTTTACGCCGGCTCAATGAATCAAGATAGTTATCAAAATCCGCCATGAGTGAATCAAGCACCGCCGTGGAATCGGCATTGTTGAATAATGAATCGAGTTTCGACTGTTGTGCAGCAGAATCAGCGATACAGCAGATAGATAACATTCCTGCAAACAGGAACTTCAGACATTTTTTCTTCATGTAGGTAGCTTAGCGATGTTCAACGGCAAGGAAGTTGCTGTTGAAAACGAGCTTTTGAAGGGTAAAATTGTCCGAAGTTTAATGCTATCCTAATTCTATCACCGTTATTTCGGGAAGTATTCCAACGCGGCCGGGGTAACCAATAAATCCGAATCCACGATTGATATAAAGTTTTTGGTTTTGCTCTTCATACAAACCCGCCCACTGTTTATACATGTATTGGACAGGGCTCCATTTAAAACCGGGCAACTCAACACCAAATTGCATTCCGTGTGTATGGCCAGAAAGCATCAGGTCAATGTCTTTGTATTGGGTTCTAACTTCTGCGTCCCAATGGCTTGGGTCGTGGCTCATTAAAATTTTGAAGGGATGTTTTTCTGATCCGGGATAGGCCTGGGTCATTTTTCCATATTTTGGAAATCTTCCTTTAGAACTCCAGTTTTCGACACCAAGCAATGCAATTGTATCCGTTCCCTTTTCAAGCACAACATGCTCATTCATTAGCAGACGCCAACCAAGTTCGCGATGCACTTCTTTGAGTCGTTCCAGGTTGTCATGTTTTGCCTTTTCGGAATCCCAGCGAACGTAATCACCATAATCATGATTTCCGAGGGTAGAGTAAACGCCCATTGGAGCTTTAAGTTGATTGAAAATGCCCATGTACTCATCCATCTCAGTCGATCTATCATTCACAAGATCGCCGGTGAACAAAATCAAATCCGGTTTCTCGCTCATGATCTTATCAATTCCTTTTTGGACGGCCTGCTTGTCCATAAAACTTCCTGAATGAATATCAGAGATATGTACAATTTTCATCCCTTTAAATGCAGCAGGAAGATTGCCATAAGCTAATCGGATACGATTTAGATGATAGCGGTATTTGTTAGTGAACCCATATACCAGTGTACCAAACAATGTTCCGCCGATAGCAATCCCCATCCAGGTCATAAAAGTTGAACGGGTTATGCCACTGGAACTTTGGATCACCTCAACTGAAGGGTTACTAAACAACTTGCCAATGATCCACATTGCACCGCGGCGAATATCATCTATCAATAAAAATATGGACGTAATCAATTTCGAAAAGAAGAGCCCGACAATGGTTGCCATTACATAAGTGCGTAAGGGCTTCGGATAACTCTCCAGGTTAAGATTTGGCAGCATGATCAACAGCGTGATACAGAGAATTGATATGAGCCAGTAGATCCCGAAAATAGTATATCGCCATTTTGGGGAGGCGGGTGCAATTAATTTGATTGCCTGGAAAACGTATACATCCAAAACGACCATGATGCCAATCATTATCCATAAAAATCCTGGGTTGCGCATGCGTATAGTATTGTGTTTGTCAAATATGCGGGAACAAACCCGCCTTGATTAGTTAAAATTGATGAATTCGTCTATCTGGGTATTAATGGCGTGCAGCGTGGACTGTTCGGTTATTGTACCCGACGCGTCAAGCAATTTATCGACCGCTGAGATAGGTAATTTGTTTGGGTGGACGTGGACTTTCAGGTAATGAAGTATGCCGGTCATATGCTCCATGCCCCGAAGGTTTCCTGCTCTTCCGGTTGATACGCCGGTTAACAATGCTTTTTTGCCTTGCCAGACTGTTCGATGGTCAGTGATATCGATCATCAGTTTAAGTACCCCTGGAATACTGCCATTATATTCAGGAACAACGAAAATATAACGGTTAGCCGGTATCAATAACTCACGTTCCATTTTTTCAAAACCGGGTGAGCGTTCCAGCCAATTCCATCCTTCAAGTGATAAATAGGAATGTGATACTGATTTTTTATCCAGCAATTGTTCGTACAGTCGAGCGACTTTGCTCGTATTGCTTTGTCGTCTGTTCGTTCCTGAAATTATGAGATAATGATCATCCATGGTAGTAGTGTAACAAGAAGCAGTGCTTTTGGTTGCCACAATTTATGCCGAAGCGCTAAATTTGCCAGCTTGGCAGGGAGATAATTGCGATTTGCGTTCCAAAGATCATTTCCAGCGTGACTGGGCCCAATTCAAGAACATTCATCTTTGTTGAGATTCAAAAAGTAGAGCTAGCATGGGCAAAACTAAATTTTGCGGTTTTGACTATAGAATACAACTTTACCCAAAACGCTACCACTGCCTGCTGCAGCAAGAAATTTGACGCAAGTGGGCTGCCCGGCTTAACTTAAATGGTTATAAAGGGATTTATTCAACAAAAAAATATTCCTCAATTAGGAAAAAGCATGGCAAGAGTTATTGGTGTAGCAAATCAGAAAGGAGGCGTAGGTAAAACCACTACCGCAATTAACCTGGCGGCGAGTCTTGCCGTATTGGAATTCAGGACTTTATTGGTTGATGCAGATCCCCAGGCAAATAGCACAACAGGGGTTGGATTTGATCTTCATAATATCCAACAAAGCCTGTACGACTGTATGGTCAACAATGTTTCAGCGCGCGACGTTGTGCTTAAGTCTGAAATTCCTTATCTCGATGTCATTCCTTCGCATATAGATCTTGTGGGAGCAGAAATAGAAATGATCAATTCTCCTAACAGGGAAACAGTATTAAAAAATATTTTACGGCCTTTAAAAGATGAGTACGAGTTTGTGATCATCGATTGCTCACCGTCGCTCGGCCTTATAACGGTCAATGCGCTGGTTGCTGCCGATTCTGTGATCGTGCCGGTACAAACGGAATTTTTTGCATTAGAAGGTTTAGGCAAGTTGCTCAATACGATCAAGATTGTTCAAAGCCGTTTAAATACAGAATTGCAAATCGAAGGCATATTAATGACAATGTATGATGGTCGGCTCAGGCTTTGCAACCAGGTTGTAAGTGAAGTGCGTAAACATTTTGACGAGATGGTTTTCAGTACCATCATTCATCGTAATACCCGGATCAGTGAGGCACCAAGCGTCGGCAAGCCAGTTATATTATATGATGCGCAAAGCAAAGGGTCGATGAACTATCTCAACCTTGCAAAAGAAGTCCTGCAGAAAAACAATATGACTAAAATAAAGCAGGATGAACGGGTGCTTGAATTGCCCGACGATGAAGACTCCTGATAAACAAGCACCATTACTCCAAATCATTGAACATGACAAGTCCCAAAAACAATAATAAAGACGCACTGGGTAAAGGAATCCGGTCGTTACTTCAAAGTATAGACTCGGATCTGAAGACGAATACCGGCACGTTGAAGAGTGCAGTAGTGGAAGCTGCTACATCAATGCAGCGAATTCCCGTTTCCGAAATCGAAACCAACCCTAAACAACCCCGTCGCGATTTTGATGAGCAGGCACTAAACGAACTTGCTGCATCTATAAGGGTTCATGATATCGTACAGCCGGTTACAGTTTCTCAATTACCGAATGGAAAATTCCGATTAATCTCCGGTGAGCGTCGCTGGCGTGCCGCAAAATTGGCTGGCATCAACGACATACCCGCCTATATCCGTCAGGCAAACGATCAACAGTTGCTCGAACTTGCTCTCCTGGAAAATTTGCAGCGCGAAGATTTAAACGCTATGGAAATTGCGCTTAGTTATAAACGTATGATGGATGAATTAAATCATACACAAGAACAGGTTGCAGAACGTATGGGAAAAGAAAGAAGTACTGTTGCGAACTATGTTCGACTGCTCAGGCTTCCACCCGATATCCAGGTTGCTGTTCGCAAGGGAGAAATCAGTATGGGACATGCACGTGCGCTGATCAATGTTGATACAATCGATAAACAATTGTACATCTTCCACGAAACGGTTGAACGTAAGTTGTCTGTTCGTCAAACAGAAGAGCTGGTACGCAAACTTTATAAAGTTGCTACCCCTGTTAAAAATTCCGTAAAAGCCCAGCTTCCGCCGGGGTACAAAAAAATAGAAGATAATTTAGCTTCCCACTTCACAACGAAAGTGAAACTCAATCATAATAAAAAAGGATACGGTTCTATTACTATTGAGTATTATTCAATCAACGATCTTAATAAAATTTTGGACCAGGTAGGCGTCACGGCCAATTAAGTCCGAATGAATGAAAAGCGCGGTTCGCTATATTTTTTTTATCCTGTTATTACTGCCTGTATTTGTTTGCGCTCAAACAAAAGATAGCACTGTAAACGATTCGGCGCGCGTAATCCGACCACAGGATTCACTGAGAATAAATGTAAAAGCTGCCACGATCGTTCCTGATTCAACAAAAAATAAACACATCCCACGGAAAGCAACAATTCGTTCTGCCATCATTCCGGGCTGGGGACAAGCCTACAATAAAAAGTACTGGAAGATTCCAATTGTGTATGCTGCTATCGGCATTCCCGTAGGTACATTTATTTACAATCGCAAATGGTATAATCGTACCCGCGATGCTGCAAAAATGCTGGGATCAAATCCGATCGATACAGCCAATTACCGCAATCGGGTGCATCCAAACCTGTACATCTTCTTCGATAAATCAGGAACGCTACCCTCTTTGTTAAATTACCGGAACGAGTTTCGACGGAGTATGGATTATTCTGTTGTTTTTGCTCTTATTGCCTGGGGATTGAACGTTGTTGATGCAACAGTCGACGGACATTTGAAGGATTTTGATGTAAGTGATGACCTAAGCTTGCGAATCAAACCAACAATTCTATCTGGAACTACTACTGCGGGTGTGAGTTTTGTATTCACCATTGGCCGCAATCCTTCAAAAACCATAACTTCACTTCGGTAGTCTTTTATTGGCCTGCGGCGACAAGCTGTATCATTCATTTCCTACAAATCAAATAAGTGTTTCTAAAATCGTCAATATGAATATTGCGTTAATTGGCTATGGTAAAACGGGTAAAGCAATAGAAGAAATTGCGCTACAGCGAGGTCACAATATTGTATTAATCGTGCGAAGCACAAATAAACAAGACCTTATAAGTGATAAGCTTGCCCGTGCCGATGTTGCAATAGAATTTACCGGACCTGAAAGCGCATTCCAGAATGTAATGCACTGTTTACGCGCGCAGGTACCAGTAGTAGTTGGTTCTACTGGTTGGTTGAAAAATCTCCAGGAAGCACAGGATGCATGCCAGGAACACGATAGCGCACTACTGGTATCAAGCAATTTTAGCGTCGGAGTTAATTTTTTCTTTGAGATTAACAAACGTCTTGCAGAATTGATGTCACAGCAGGAAGAGTATGATATTGCAATAGAAGAAATTCATCACACCCATAAAAAAGATGCACCCAGCGGAACTGCGATTACAATCGCAGAACAAATTCTTCAGCGCATCACGCGAAAATCGGATTGGGTAAATGCGAGATCAGCATCGCCCGACCAGCTTTCTATTATAAGCAAACGAGTCGACCCAGCCCCCGGAACGCATGCTGTTCTCTACACCAGCGAGATAGACGATATCGAGATCCGCCATACTGCTCATAATCGAAAAGGATTTGCGGCAGGCGCAGTGCGTGCTGCCGAATTCCTGACAGGTAAAAAAGGAATTTATAATATGAGTGATGTTTTGGGATTATAACCCCGACCAAAATAAACGCCCATGAAATCATTTGTAGCCCTGCTGCTTTGCGGTTGTTTCATTGTTACAAAACTTGCAGCTCAAGAACGTCCAGTTGACAGTCTTAAACGATTGTTATCCGTGCAGGATTCTCGTGAGCGCTTTGCAATACTTATTAAAATCTGTGAAGAGTACCGTTCTTCAAATCCGGATTCGTCGTTGCACTATTCGCAAAAAGCAATCACCATTGCAAAAGCATCGAATGACTCAGTCATGCTTGCCCGCGCTGAACTTTTCTCCGCATATTATTTCTACGCATCTGGCAAATCCGACAGTGCTCTTTTGATCGCTGACCGAAACATTGCCCTTCTCTCGCGAAGCGGTAAAGAAATATCCCTGCTTGCGCAGTTTTCATCTTTCTCAGGCCTGTGCATGATGAAACTCGATCGAAAGAAAGATGCATTGGAACGTTTTTATGCGGCGCTCAAACTTGCCGAAAGTTCGAACGATTATATGACACAGGCACGTGCACACGTTAACATTGGGTGGGCATTGATGGAATCGCATCAATTTGAAAAAGCCATCAATAGCTTTCATCAAGGTTTGAGCATTCTCTCAGACAAACAACTATTCTTACGAAACGTTGGCACGCTATACAATAATATGGCCTCTAGCTTCGGGTCACTTAACCAGGTTGATTCAGCCAAAAAATATGCAACGCTGGGTATTGAAAGTGGAACACGCAATAACGATTTGTTCGCCCAGGCAAATGGGTACTTCATTCTTGGAACCGCATATGAAAAGTCAGGCGACTTAGAAAATGCATTGTCGAATTTTAAAAAAGCACAACCAATTCGTGAGGAATTAGCAGACCCGTATTTTATCGTTTCAGATCTCGCGGAGATATCCAACCTGTATGCTAAACTTGGCAGGAGTGACGAAGGCATTGCAACCTCATTGAAGGCGTTGGACCTTGCGGAAAAAAATAAGATCGATGCAAAGCTACCGATGATCTATAATGCCCTGGCGGCTAACTACGAAGCAAAGGCTGATTATAAAAATGCAAGTATCATCTACAAAAAGCTGGGTGACCTTAAAGATAGTTTGTACGACGATGCAAATCCGAAAGCACTTGCAGAAATGGCCGCTAAATATGAAACCGAAAAGAAGGAGCAACAAATTTTATTACAGCGAGTAGAGCTTGGCAAAAAGAATTTAGTGATTGCTGCAATCGGTGTGTTGGTTGTTCTGGCAATATTGTTGGCAATATCAGCGTATCGCCGTTACCAGTTAAAACAGAAAGCGGAATTGCAAGCTCAGTTTCTACGACAGCAAGAAGTTGCGACGAAGGCAATTCTCGAAGCTGAAGAAAGAGAGCGGCAGCGTATTGCTAAAGATTTGCATGATGGGGTTGGGCAGATCATGAGTGCAGCTAAAATGAATCTTTCAGCATTTGAAAACGAACTGAACTTCGACAGTCCCGAGCAAAAAATGAAATTTGAAAAAATCATTACGCTTGTTGACGAATCTTGTCGCGAAGTAAGATCCGTCTCCCACAACATGATGCCAAATGCCTTATTAAAAGCCGGCTTAGCATCAGCTGTACGAGAGTTTACAGATAAGATTGATGATCGCGTTATTAAAATTGATCTGTACAGTGAAGGTCTGAACGAACGATTGGATACAAACCTCGAGACTGTCCTGTATCGGGTAATACAGGAATGCGTGAACAACGTAATCAAACATTCCAAAGCAAATCACCTGGATATATCACTTATTAGAGACAACGATGGGATTAGCGCAACGATTGAAGACAATGGAAGAGGATTTGACACGACTGATACTGAAAAATTCGAAGGATTGGGAATGAGGAATATCAGGACGCGTGTCGAATACTTAAAAGGAAGTGTTGAATACGATTCTAAACCAGGTAAGGGAACAGTTGTTGCGATTCATGTTCCTTCTGCGATGTAGCTGAATTGTCGTATTTTAACAATGAAACATCGAAAGCAATCCCTTGCTTTAATCGAACCGCATGAAAAAAATCAGACTCGCAATTGTTGACGATCATCAGATCGTAATCGACGGTCTACTCTCGCTACTAGCCGGCCACTCGGCTTTTGAAGTAATCTACACCACAACAGACGCTACGCAAATTGCAGCTCAACTAAAAACAACACAAATTGATATTTTACTGACGGATGTGATGATGCCAACGATGAATGGTGATCAGTTAGCAAAGCAAGTCCGTAAAGAATTCCCGGCGATAAAAATTCTCGCATTGTCAATGAGCGGGCAGGGAGATGTTGTAAATTCAATGATCGAAGAAGCCGATATTGCTGGTTATGTCTTGAAGAACATTGGTAAACAAGAATTGTTATCGGCACTTGAGAAAATTGCAAACGGTGGCATTTACTTTAGCCAGGAAGTGCTCGATGAACTCAGCCGTACAACACAACGAAAAAAAGTAAATGACATAGCCCATCTCACTGACCGCGAAATAGAAATTATCCGCCTTATTGAAAAGGAATTTAGTAACAGGCAGATTGCTGAAACACTATTTATCAGTGAGCGGACAGTAGAAACTCATCGTAAAAATATTTTCAGAAAAACAGAAACTAATGGAGTTATCGGGTTGATTAAGTATGCATATGAACAAAAACTAATTCAAAAATAATCGACTGTGATTAAAATACTTTGCGTTGGAGAAGCATTGATCGACATGATCTGCACCGATAAAAATGAACCTTTATCCCAGGGCACCCACTATGTTCGAAGAGCAGGAGGAGCCCCAACAAATGTTGCAGCCGCCATAGCAGCATTGGGTGGCAAAACTGATCTAACGGCAAAAGTAGGAATCGATCCTTTTGGGGATCACCTGGTTGCAGTAATGAACGAATTTGGAGTTGGTACCAAATGGATTTTTCGGGATAATGCTTTTACCACTTTCGCATTTGTATCATTGATGGATACAGGCGATCGTGATTTTTATTTCAATCGGGGTGCCGATGGAAATTTACAATCTTCTGAGCTGGATCAAATTCCTATAGACGACTATGGCATTATTCATTTTGGATCTGCAACGGCATTTTTGCCCGGACCTCTCCAGCAAGCATACCTGTTGTTATTACAAAAAGCGATTGCAAAAAATATTTTCGTAAGCTTCGATCCAAATTACCGGCATTTACTTTTCCCCGATGGCAACCAATCATTTATTGAACAATCGTGGCATTTTCTCTCCAATGCAGATTTCTTCAAGCTGAGTGACGAAGAAGCTTTGTTGTTAACAGGAAAGCAAAACCTTCAGGATGCGATCACCGATCTTCTTGTCAAAACAAAAGGAGTATTCACAATTACACTCGGAAAAGAAGGAGCACTATTGGGATTCCAGGGAACTCAATTGGTGGTACCGGGTATTACCGCGGTGAGTGTGGATAGCACAGGTGCAGGGGATGCATTTGCCGGCGCAATTTTGTATCAACTGAGTAAACGTTCAATTGATACCATAAGAGAACTGTCGAAAAGCGAATGGGTAGCCGTTGTATCAAATGCAAACAAAGCTGGCGCCCGCACTTGTGAGTGGTTGGGCGCCATGGAAGCTTTTAAAAATCTTAGTAATTCTATCTTTGATTAAAACTGAATTATCGACGGATCAGTTTACTGATTGAAATTTGGAATACAATTTCGCACCGTTCGGCCAATCCATATAAAGTGTAAAACCTGAAGCTGTAAACTCACTGACCTTATAATTTGCGGGAGAATACATGTAGTCAACAAATGTAAGCATCACCTCTTTCGAATTGGATGATACATTGTAGTTACGATTCAGTATTGAAGTTTCGTCACCCGGGATAGTTTTTGCGTTCTGAACGATCTTCAACCCACCTTCCGGACTGAAAACATTTTCATCATCAACAAGATAGGGTTTGATGTAAGCTCTCAAATCTGTTTCGGCTTTCACTTCTGTATCTCCTTCATAATAATCAACTGGCTTATCACTGTAAAAGTCAACTAGACGATACTTGTTGCTTTGGAGAACAGTTTCAAATTCTTTGGCTTTAAGATTCATTGCATCTGTGGCATCTTCGCCAGAACTTTTTGAGCAAGAACTAAAGAACATAACGGGCATAGCTAGGGCCATAAAAGAAAGTAGATTCTTCTTCATACACACGACATTAAAAAGTGAATAATAATCTAAGGGCAGAGTCAACCAACTTTTGTTACGGCAAGAGAGCGGAACTGTGTAAAGTATTGCAAGGTTTTATAACTTGCAATCATTAACTATTGTTTCTTCCAACACCCAATTTGTTGATTTAAATCCCCATGTCATGACTATGCTACTAATCGTTCATGGAGTTGTTCAAGGTGTCAACTATCGTCAATCTACGTTGAGTAAGGCGATGGAGTTGGGTGTTGTCGGAAATGTATCCAATCTGCCGGACGGAACCGTAAAGATTATTGCAAAAGGGATGCCCGAACAAATAGATAAGCTCATTGAATGGTGCAGAGTCGGACCAAAGCACGCAAAAGTTATCAACGTTTCATGTCATGAGATTGATGACAAACCATTCGATTCGTTCGTGGTTCTTCGTGAACATGATTGATTATCATTGAATCGATGCAATATTATATTCGTAAAAAAACTTGATTTTCGAAATCGTGTTTGTACTAACTTGGTGTTTCAAGCACTCAAAATAAAATTTATGAAGAAGTCATTGTTTTTGTTTTTGTCAGTTATATGTGCCGCAACAGTTTTTGCCCAGGGGCTAAAACGGGAGGGTGGCGACCCCAAGTTGACCGAATACTGGAGCCCGGAACCAAAAGTTGTTACCCCAGGTAAAACATCGGTGGATGCTCCATCCGATGCGATTGTGTTATTTAATGGATCAAACTTCAACAATTGGCAAACGGTAAAAGGTGGCGATATCAAGTGGAAGCTCGAGAACGGTGCAATGGTTGTAACGGGTGGCACCGGGAACATTCGTACAAAAGAAGGTTTTGGTGATTGTCAATTGCATGTAGAATGGAGAACCCCAGCTGAAGTAAAAGGTGATGGCCAGGGCCGCGGAAACAGCGGCATTTTCCTTATGGGAAAATATGAATTACAGGTACTTGACAATTACAACAATAAGACCTATGTTAATGGACAGGCAGCTAGTATTTACAAACAACTTCCACCATTAGTAAATGCATGCCGACCGCCCGGCGAATGGCAGACATATGATGTAATTTTCACTGCTCCACGTTTCTACGAAGATGGGACAGTAAAATCGCAAGCGAGAATTACAGTGCTTCATAACGGCATCCTGGTTCAGAGAGATGCAGTATTACTCGGCGGAACACAATACATCGGTGTTTCTAATTACGAAAAACATGGGGATAAAGAGCCGATCGAATTGCAGGATCATGGCAATCCTACTGCATTCAGAAATATTTGGATCAGGCCGCTATAAATCGCTCAATTAATTTTTCAAATCCACCCAGTGCGGTGGATTTTTTTTGCCATTGCAGGATTTATCAGATTACTTATTGGAATACTCGAACATAATCAATAACCATTCGTTGCGGAAACACCGTTGTGTTATCAGGGCTTCCGGGCCAATTACCACCAACGGCAATATTGAAGATAAAAAAGAATGGATCATTAAACGGATATGCGCCAGCTACATCAGCTTTCGAAAATTGTAAGAACTCTGTATCATCTACAAGGATCTTAATTGAATCCTGTTTCCAGATGATACTATAAACGTGAAATTTTTGTGAGGCAGGACTGGCCAATGTTAAGCCACTTCCCTTTTGAGCATGTGCTGCAGTCGACGACCCCCAATGGAGCGTTCCATAAATCTTCGTTGGTTCATGACCGAGATGTTCCAGGATATCAATCTCTCCACAGGCAGGCCAGTTTACAGTTTCAATATTGTTTCCCAGCATCCATAGAGCTGGCCAAATTCCTTTGCCCGTCGGAAGCTTTGCACGAATATCAATTCTTCCAAACTTGAATGTTTTCTTATTCTTGCTGATCATGCGTGCGGATGTAAATCCCGAACCCTCGCGTGGTTTCCTTGCCTCGATTATAAGATTACCGGAAGAGACAAAAGCATTCTCTGTTGAACCTGTATAGGTCTGAAGTTCATTATTTCCCCAACCATTATTATTACCGGCTTCAAACGCCCAACTATTCCCATCAATTAAAGACGTATTGAACTCATCACTCCATGCCAATGTATATCCGGGATAGCTAATGGAAGATGTATAACCGTCCCCTACAACCGGGAAGTGCAGACCATTTGCATTGATAATTGTTCCTTCTCCCTTGGTATTGGCAAGTGTACAGTTTGTTGGATTACTCAGCACAACATAAAATGCCTGGTCGTCCTTTCTCGTGCTGTCGCCTTTCACTTCGATTTCAATGGAAGCTTCTTTTGAATTTGCAGGTATAGTAATGGTGCCAGTCTTGGGAACAAAATCATTATTGGCAATCGCGGTTCCGGATTGAGTTTCAAATGCAACCGTTACATCTTGCGTGGCAACCTTATCTAAAAAGAGACGAAATCGGAAATTGCTGGAGGTGGTTGAGCGAAACTGAGCGATATTCGAAATCGTCAGGCTATTGCTGGTATGACCGTTGTTTGTTTTTTTACAAGATGTAATACTTGTTACGAGGCAGGTGAAGACGACGAAAAAGAAAAGTTTATTCATAAGACTTTATTGAACTGGTAATAAACTTACTCTTTTCCTGCCGCAACGTCAACTATATCATAACTTAATTCATCACTTGATCATTCCACATTCGATATTCTATATCCATATTCTTCGCTCCCCCTCACTCCCTGATCAACCCCTCCATGAATTTCTCAAACTCTTTTTTATACTTTTCGTGATGAATTCCAGTGCCTGGTCCTACAAACCCGGTCTCGATTTTTTTGACCTTGCCATCCTTTCCAATGAAAATGGTTGTTGGAAAAACTTTGATTGGCGTTATCTGTGGTAATGTTTTTTCGGTACGGAGCGTATCGTTTAACCAAACAGGCGTAATAAGAAGTGGATATTCGACATTGAATTGATCCCTAAACTTCGAAAGGCTGCGCCGGCTTCTTTCATAATCGGTACTATACTCGTATGCAAGGCCGATCATTTCCACGCCGCGCTTTTTATTTGCTTTGTAATAGTTGTTGAGAAATCTTGTTTCGTCCATACAATTTGGACACCAGCTACCCATTAATTGAATAACAACAACTTTATTTTGGAAACGTTCGTCCGACAATCCGACCATATTGCGATCGAGATCGCGGAATTGGAAATCGAGTCTTTCTTCGCCTGGTTTCAATTGTGGCGTAACACCCACGTCAGGCAGTTCGGCGGTGGAGTTTCGTACAGCTTTCCAACCCTCCCTCCCATTGGCGCCGGCATAAAAAATACCGTCGGCTAAATTATTGTTTGATGCGATGCGCGCAACTAATAAATAACTGTGAGAGCCATCAAAGACCGAAATCAATAATGAATCGTCTTTGATAGATCCTTCGAGGTAGCGATAGTCGCCCGATGGTGTCAGTACGGTTCCGACAACAGAAGCTCCTTTCTGAGTGAACTCCGCAACGGCGGGCCGGTCTGTTCCATTAGGTCGGATAAATGTTACTGCCCATCGACCACTAAGATTATGCGTTGGCTTTAAGGCACTGGCTGCAAAACGTGGTTTG
>JACMLR010000419.1 GCA_014379515.1 Chitinophagaceae bacterium | reverse complement strand
TCGGTACAATAACCGGTTTGGAACATTGGCGCAACTTGATAATGCCGGAAACTTTATCACGTTTCGAACAAATATTGGAAATTCTGTTACCAAAGGATTAGAACTATTTGTACAGGCCGATTGGCCAATTCGGAATAAAATTATCCTGTCGGCTTACACATCCACTGCACTCATGGATGCTCGGTATAGAGACGCCGTTGTTAAATCAGGAAATCAAAATACAGACATCGACGGCAACTTCGTTGAAAGTTCTCCAAAAATAATTACCCGGAATGGAATCTCAATGCGCATCTATCGATTGAGTTTCGCATTGCTTTATAGTTATACTGCTTCTTCATTTGCTGATGCACTTAATACCAAGGAGGCGCCACCCACCACCGGCGCCGTCGGACTGGTACCCGCCTATGGAATTGTAGACTTGAATGCATCATTTCGAATCAATACTTCTTTACAACTGAAGGTGTCTGTTAGTAATCTTACCAACAAACAATATTTTACAAAGCGCCCATTGTTTTATCCAGGACCAGGCGTCTGGCCATCGGATGGACGCAACGTAAGTGCCACTGCGATCTTGCGTCTTTAACGATTTTAAAATGCCCCCATATGCCATACATCCCTCTAGAAGATCACCTGCCAGGAATCACCGGTTTGCTTGAATACCGAAAAGATACTGCAGACCCGATCCGTGAACTCACTCAACTACTTCTTCGCGGTCCATCAACGCTTACCGAAGGTGAACGCGAACTCATTGCAACTGTTGTCTCCCATCGCAACGAATGTAAATTTTGTACAACAGCGCATACGGCAGCAGCCGACATTTTATTGGGTGAAGATTCAACCGCGGCCGCAGTAAAAAAGGATATTCTTTCGGCACCTGTTAGTAGTAAAATGAAAATGCTGTTGACGATTGCTGCACAAGTGCAGGAGGGTGGTAAGGCAGTTACCCCGGAATCGATCGCGAATGCAAAAGCTGAGGGTGCCACCGATATTGAAATACATGACACCGTTTTGATCGCAGCACTTTTCTGTTTGTATAACAGGTATGTAGATGGGCTCGCTACAATCACTCCAACTGACCCAACATTTTACCAGGGTCTCGGCAAGCGATTGAAAGATCATGGTTATAATCGATTGCCTCAAGGGTATGATCATTTAAAAAAGAACGGATGAACCCAACACCAGACCGCATCACTCGTTATCATGTCGTCCTATTTGTAATTTGTTTTTTTGGAACTGTGTTCGGCGGAGTCGCCTCTACATTAATGTCCGTCTATTTACCAGTCGCGGTAAGAGATCTTCTCGGTGAGCAGTCGGAGACGCAACTGAATAATACTAGCGCATATATTAATAGTGTTTTCATTTTTGGTGGAGCCGTTGGTGGATTTCTGTGTGGTTGGATCAGTGATAAGTTCGGACGTAAAACTGCTGTCATCATCTCAATTGCCAGCATCGGCATATTCATGCTGTGTACCGCGTTTATGGAGAATTGGTGGTTGATCGTTGCCTGCCGGTTTCTAACTGGTTTCGGCGTTGGTGGGATTCTCGTAACAGCAACAACAATCATAGTTGAAGACTGGCCCACTAAAACACGCGCAATTTTTGTAGGCTTTTTATCAGTAGCAATTCCTGTAGGAATATTTTCTGCTGGCGCGATTGATTATTTTGTTTCCTCATGGCGCGAAGCATTTTACCTCGGTATAATTCCCATTGCTATAGCCGCACTCTCAATAAAAATATTGAACGAATCATCCGTGTGGTTGAACAGTACAACAGATCGCCAACAAAATAAAAATATTTCGGTACGATTTTCATCGGGGTACAGCAGCACTCTGCTCAATGGATCTGTCATATTCGGAACGATGTTGATTGGCTTGTGGGCGATCTTTTCATGGCTACCAACGTGGATACATACACTAGTTTTGTCAGGTGACGGTCATGAAGAGCGTGGATTAAGTATGATGATGCTCGGGATTGGAGGACTAGCGGGAGGATTTTTATCGGGATGGTTGATGAATGCAATTGGAATCCGACGCTCATTGATCTTGTGTTTTGTTGTATGTGCAGTGATGTCTCTGGTTTTATTTAAAACAAATGCTGTTTTTGCAACCATCATTTTGGTGGAGATTGCTATCCTGGCATTTTTTTTCGGGCTTAGCCAGGGTATTTTATCAGTTTATATTCCGGACCTATTTCCTGTATCGATTAGAGGAACTGCTACAGGATTTTGCTTTAATACGGGTCGATTACTAACAGGCACGGCAGTGTTATTTGTGGGAGTACTTGTAACACAACTCGGAGGATACGGAAATGCACTTTTAATATTTTCAAGTGTATTCGTTATCGGGTTGATCGTTACAATATTCACTAAACAAAAGAGCTCAACTGATGAACAGGATGTACAAAACTGATCATTCATTTAAGCCTTTATCAAAATCTGAATAATAAAATGCCACACATTAGCCTGGAAAATGACGTGCCCGGTATCCGGAGCCTCGTGTTGTTTCGCCCGGAAACAGGGAAACATCTTTATGATCTCGTACAAATATTACTTCGTGGCGAATCGACCATCAACGAGGGAGATCGTGAGTTAATAGCTGCATACGTTTCTCATCGGAACAATTGCTCCTTTTGCCGCAATAGTCATGCCGCTGCGGCACGATGCTTATATGAGAATGAACAAGGAATCGTCAACCAGGTATTATCAGATCCGGAAACCGCGTCAATCCCCGAACTGTTGAAATCCCTATTGAATATTGCAGGTAAAGTGCAGATACAAGGTAAAGCAGTATTACCACAAGACATTGAAAGGGCGAGAAATGCAGGAGCGAATGATCGCGCCATTCATGATACCGTACTTATTGCTGCAACTTTCTCAATGTTCAACCGGCATGTAGACGGACTCGATTCTTTCACCCCAATAGATGAGAATCTTTATAACGAAATGGGCATGCGAATGGCAAAAGGGTACAACTTTCCCGTCAACAACCAGGTTGCCCACGACATTAAGTAGAACACAAATCAAGACATCAACTTCATATCAGTTCATTTAAATAATAGCCACTGGATTTTTACCGACCATGATCATCAAACAAAACACTATTTAATTTTTTTGAAAACCAAAATCAAATTCAATGAGAAAGACGATGCTCTGGATTGCGAGCTTAATATTTCTGGCACTGCTTCCGGCAAGCCTGCTCGCCCAGGAAAAAATGATCTCAGGGAAGGTCACTGACTCTAAAGGACTTCCACTTCCAGCAATTAGTGTAGTTGTGAAGCAAACAAAAAAGGCCACAACAACGGATACCGATGGTAAATTTGAAATCTCTGTCCCATCAAATGGAACGTTGGTTATCACTTCAACAGGATTTGCAACCCAAAACATCCAGGTTCCTGCGAGTGGCGAAATTTCGGTAACACTACAGGAAGATTTCGCACGCCTCGACGAAGTTGTAGTAACAGGACTTGCAACATCTGTCAAGAGAAGAAATTTAGCCAACTCCGTTGCAACGATCTCAAACAAACAACTGCAGGGAACTGCTCCAGCACAAACATTTGATGCCGCTTTGAACGGAAAAATTCCAGGGGCATATATCAATGCCAATAGTGGCGCACCCGGCGGTGGACTCTCCGTAAAACTTCGGGGTGTAACATCTGTGTTCGGTAACACCCAGCCACTTTATGTAGTTGATGGTGTGTTCATGGATAACAGTGCAACTTCTGCTGGTCTAAATGCCGTGACAGGTGCTGCCGCGGGTGGTAATATTTCAACACAAGACAATCCGTCGAGCCGGATCGCAGACCTTCGCGCGGAAGACATTGAAAATATCGAAATACTAAAAGGCGCTTCCGCTGCGGCGATCTATGGATCACGTGCAGCCGCGGGAGTAATCATCATCTCAACAAAAAGAGGAAAGCAGGGGCAAACGAAAGTGAGTTTCTCGCAGGATCTCGGCTTTGTAAAAGTGCGCAAGCTTCTTGGCGTTCGCCAGTTTACCGAAGAAACCGCAGGTTCATTATCGGGTGATCCCGCTCGTATTGCCCAACTCAAACAACAATTTGTACAGGCGCAATCCGCAGGTAAACTATACGATTACGAAAAAGAAGTATATGGTAATACAGGCTTTACCAGGAACAGCGTTCTGAGTATGAATGGTGGTAATGATCGCACCGGGTTTTATTTCTCTGCTGCGCAGAAAGACGAAGAAGGTATCGTAAAGAAAACGGGTTACCGAAATACAAGTCTTCGATTAAACCTTGATCACAAATTGACGGATAACATTAAGATTGGGATCAGTACCAATTATGTGAACTCCTCCGCAGATCGCGGGTTAACAGGAAACGACAATAACGGTGTTACTTATAGTATTTCACTTTCATCCACACCAAATTTTGCTGAATTACACCCGAACGAATTTGGCGTGTATCCGAATAATCCATTTGGTGCATCGAACGTGTTGCAGACAATTGCATTGATGACAAACAATGAAAGCGTCAATCGTTTTACGACCGGCCTCAACCTCGAAGCACAGGTTCAGAAAAGTGCACGGTCAACTACAAGACTGATCGGTCGCGGCGGTATCGACTTCTACAACCTCGTTACTACTGCTAATTTTCCGAGAGAACTGCAATTTCAAACTGTTAATAAAGGAACATCCATTCAAGGCCTTACAAAAAGTCTCAATACCAATTATATTCTATCAGCTGTAAACCAATTCATCGTTTCTGATAACCTGGAATTTACAACCAGTGCTGGTGTTACACAGGAAACGGGCGACTTCAATAACCTGCTCGCAGTTGCCACGCAAATGGCACCCGGGCAAACAAATATTGATCAGGGCGGGGCATTGACTGCACAGCAATTCCGGAATAAATTTCAAAACCAGGGAATTTTTATACAGGAAGAAGTCAGTATTAATGATGCGATCAACCTCACAGGTGGCGTTCGCTTTGATCGCTCGACTAATAATGGCGATGTTGAAAAATTTAACGCTTATCCAAAGGCGGGAGTTTCTGTCAATCTAACGAGAATGGGACTTCTCGATAACGGATTTTTCAACAACCTGAAACTTCGCGCAGCGTATGGACAATCGGCAAACTTCCCTGCGTTTGGCAGTAAGTTTACAACGCTTGTTGCATCGAATATCACAGGAGTGCAGGGATCAATTGTAAACATCCAGGGCGGTGACCCAAATATCGATCCTGAACGTCAGTCGGAACTCGAAGCAGGTGTTGACTTCAGTGTACTCGATGGTAAACTGAACTTTGAAATAAGTTTCTATAACAAGAAGATCTACGACTTTCTTTTGCTTGCTACCGTTCCGCCATCATCGGGCTTCTCAACAAAGTTTGTAAATGCAGGTGATTTAAGAAACCAGGGACTTGAAGTTGGTATTAATGCAATTCCAGTTCTTACCGATAACGTAAAATGGACATCGTCAGTCAATTTCTGGTTTAACCGTTCAAAAGTTACCCGTTTGACAATACCCCCGGTGATTCTAGGGTCATTCGGAACGAGCCTCGGTTCATTCCAAATCGAAGAAGGAAAATCTGCAACGCAAATTGTTGGATTAAATGCACCGATTAGTGCGAAAGATGAATTGGTGGCATTGGGCAACCAGGAGCCGAAGTTTCAAATGAATACGTTCAATGAAGTCACGCTCTTCAATAAATTAAGCTTGCGTTTTCTTATCCATTGGAAATATAAAGGCGATAACGTAAATCTTACCACTCTTTTAAATGACTTCGGCAGCACCAGTGCTGACTTCGATGCAGATGCAGACGGAAACAATGTCCCGGACGGCCCGCAGCGTATAGGAAGTTTTCTTGGCGGAAGTGCACGCGGGTTTGTTGAAAATTCCGGCTACGTTAGAGTAAGAGAAATTGGTTTGTATTATACGATAAACAAAATCCCACGGAACATCGTTCGCGGTGTGCGTGTTGGTGTTTCATTGAACAATTTCTTTACGTGGACGAAGTACTCGGGCTATGATCCGGAAGTTTCAAATTTTGGTACCGGGTTTTCTACCGGTGTTGATGTGGATCCATTCCCTGCATCAAAACGCGCTTCATTCAACGTAACGATTGATTTCTAATAACCTTAATTTATTTCTGATATGAAACGAATAAAAAACCATGGTGCACTGATTTTGGTGATGCTCACCATCTCATTTGTATCATGTAAAAAAGAATACGCCAACCTAAATAGCCCTACGGTGGAAGACTATTTAAAGGATGCGTCGAAGGACCAATTGAACGGACTTGTTACCGGGGCCCTGTCAGGTATGCGCAACAACGAAGCAGCGTATCTTGACGCGGTGAGTGTAATTGGTCGTGAGATCTACCGGTTTTCAAGTGCGGACCCGCGCTTTGTTACCGAGCTTCTTGGTTCCGAATCAACAACATTGAACAATACCGGCTTCTACCTGACGAATCCATGGGCATCACGGTACCGGGTTATAAAAAATACGAATGTTCTTATTGAAGCCGCGACCAATTCAACACAGGTATCGGAAGCTGAGAAAAAAGGATATACTGGATTTGCAAAAACGATTAAAGCATACGAGCTGTTGTTGAATCTTAATCTTACTTATAACAACGGCGTAAGAGTTGAAGTCAGCGATCCCAATAACCTGGGGCCAATATTGGATTACGACCAATCGATTTTAGCCATTGCCACTCTTCTTGACGAAGCAAAAGCGGATCTGACTGGGTCGTCTGTCGTTTTCACATTAACCCCGGGGTTTACTGGATTTAGTGATGTTGCAGGTTTTGTAAAATTCAATCGGGCACTTGCTGCACGGGTTGCTGTTTATCGCAAAGAATGGGCAGCTGCATTAGTTGCGCTGAACGAATCGTTTTTTGCAATTAACGGCGATTTCAATCTTGGGGTCAGCCATCAATTTAGTACTGGGAGTGGTGATCAGCTTAATCCAGCTTTCTTTCCCCAGGATCAAAATGGGGAGATTCGGCTCGCGCATCCTAATTATGCCACAGACATTCTGCCCGGCGATGACCGGATTAGCAAAGCGACGCTTCGTACCGCAGCAGCATCCAATACAGGTTTAAGCAGTAACCGGGATGTGTGGGTGTACACTTCAAGCACATCACCAATTCCTATTATTCGTAATGAAGAATTGATCCTTATCTATGCGGAAGCAAAAATTAAATTGGGTGCGTTCCCGGATGCTATAATAGCATTGAACCGTATCCGCACGGCTCACAATATTGCGGTATATGCCGGTGCAGTCAATGAAGCTGCCCTCATCAATGAAATGTTATACCAGAGACGATATTCTTTATTTTTTGAAGGTCATCGTTGGATCGATATGAGGAGATATAATAAACTGAATGAACTACCGATTGATCGGCCTGGTGATGATGTATGGTCAGCCATGCCCATTCCATCGACAGAAAATTAAACTATTTTACAAGGGAGCCACAACGAGTGGCTCCTTTTAAATTTGAATTCTAATGGCGCATATTGAACTGGGAAATGATCTCCCGGGAATTCGGGGACTACTTTCTTATCGGCCGCAAACCGGACGCCACCTGAACCAACTGGCAGAGGTATTATTAAGAAGTGATGATAGTTCGTTATCGCGGGGCGATCGCGAATTAATCGCAACCTATGTATCTTACCTAAACGATTGTTTTTTTTGTCAGAACGTTCATGGTTCTTTTGCTGGTTACTATTTGAATTGCAGCATGACCGAGATCGATGGAATCAAGAATGATTTCATTACCTCATCAGTATCGCCGAAATTAAAATCGTTGCTGGCAATTGCCAGTTCAGTTCAACGCAGCGGCAAAAACGTAACGCCTGAACAAATTGCCTTTGCGAAATCGATGGACGCAACAGATCGTGAAATTCATGATACCGTTTTGATCGCTGCTGCGTTTTGTATGTTCAATCGATATGTAGATGGATTGAATACGTGGGCACCTGCCGATCGCCAGGTATATATCGATCGTGCTCCAACACGTGCAGAAGAAGGATACGTTGATCGCAATCTGTAATTATAACCTAACACTAACATGAGAAAATTATTTTGGTTTGGCCTGATCGGTCTCTTACTATTCGAGATCGCGAACGTTTATTTTATTATGCCGATGCCCGGCAGCCAGGAAATGAACAGTATTGCTACTGCCTATTTCCTTTACAAATGGCGATGGATTTTCAGAATTGTATTTGGATTGATGATCGTGATTGGATTCTTCAAAGGTCGATGGAGAAAGCGCGGCTGGCTGATCGTCCCTTTATTGTTGGTCGCCGCTGTCATTTTTATGGCCAATTTTCAAATGGCTGCCGACCACATGTTCTATCAACCAAACTCTTTGCAATTAACTGCGGCAAATGAAAACAACGTTGAACCCGACCGACTGGTTATCGGGATCACTCACAATGGAGAAGCAAAGGCATACCCGATTCGCTTTCTTGGTTATCACCACCAGGTTCGGGATAGTATCGGCGGGAAACCTGTTATCGTAACGTACT
>JACMLR010000418.1 GCA_014379515.1 Chitinophagaceae bacterium | reverse complement strand
TCTGTGCGAGCGCCACTGGGTTCAGCCAGGAGCTAACGGCGCGACTATCCGTTAACGCCGGCCAGGTTAGTAGCCAGGTTGACAAAAAAGTTTTTCTGACGCTACAAACGGCATTGACAAACTTTTTGAACAATCGGAAATGGACCGGTGAGACATTTCAAGCCAGTGAAAAGATCACTTGTAATTTCCTGATCAATATCCGCGAGTCCTTGGGCGACAACACCTATAAGGCTACACTGATGGTACAGGCAGCGCGGCCGATTTTTAATGCTGCTTATCAATCAGCATTAATCAACTTTCAGGATGAAACATTCACATTTAAGTATGTGGAGTACCAACCGATTGAATTCAACGAGAATCGGGTGAGTGGTTCGGATCCGCTTGTCTCGAATTTGTCTGCTACGCTTGCGTATTACGTTTATGTAATTCTTGGATTGGATTTCGATTCATTCAGTTTGCGAGGTGGTGATCCCTATTTTCAGAAGGCTCAATTAATCGTTAATAATGCCCCTGAAGGTAGAAACCTGGAAGGCTGGCGTGCATTTGACGGTTTACGAAACCGCTATTGGCTAATGGAGAATCTTACCAATAACCGATATGCATTAATTCATGATGCACTGTATAGTTATTATCGATTGGGTATGGACCTGATGTATGAAAATGAGGATGAGGGTCGGAATGCGATCATGAATACGATTAACCTCGTGAACACGCTGAATAATGATATTCCAAATTCGATGATCGTTCAGTTTTTCTTCCAGGGAAAGGCAAATGAAATAATCAAAATATTTAAGAAAGCGATGCCGGATCAGCGCAACCGAGTACGCGATATACTTTCTAAGATCGATATTTCGAATTCAAACTTGTATAAACAGGAATTGAAATGAAATTGATTGTCGTCATGTTGCTGATATGCCTGGTAACTGCGTGTACTGACTCGAAGAAAGTACCAAAGGACATACTTGCCCGCCCTAAAATGGAAAAGGTAATGTGGGATATGTTGCTCGCTGATCGCTTCTCCTCCAACTTTATTCTCAAAGATTCTGCTACAAAAGATGTAAAACTCGAAACGTTCAAATTATACGAACAGGTTTTTCAGATTCACGGAATTTCAAAAGAAGAGTTTCTCAAAAGTTATAAATACTATTTAAATCGCCCCGATCTCTCCAAGATCATGTTTGATTCTCTTGCTGTAAGAAGCGGACGCGTCCGCAATGAAATCTTCCCCAAATTAGTTCAATAGCAGGCTGATTCTTTTCTCGCAACGGTTCCATGTTAATTGTATTTTTATCCCAGTAAATAGGGACGATTATGAATAAGCTTGTCAATAATGCCGATGAGGCGATAAGAGATATTTTTGATGGAGCCACCATTATGCTTGGAGGCTTCGGTTTGTGTGGAATACCCGAAAATTGCATTTCTGCACTTACTGTTAAGCATGTGAAAGATCTTACTTGTATTTCCAACAATGCCGGAGTTGACGATTTTGGTCTGGGTTTGTTATTAAAAACACGACAGATCAAAAAGATGATGAGTTCTTATGTGGGTGAGAATGCAGAATTCGAACGTCAGTTGTTGAGTGGTGAATTGGAAGTTGACCTGATACCACAGGGAACACTTGCGACTCGGATTCAAATGGCGGGGATGGGAATACCGGCATTCTTTACACCGGCGGGTTACGGAACTGAGATTGCGAATGGAAAAGAAGTGCGAAAATTTGGCGCAAAGCATTACCTGATGGAGTATGCGCTTGAAGCAGATTTCGCGATAGTGAAAGCATGGAAGGGAGATTCTATGGGCAATCTTGTATTTAGAAAGACAACTAGAAATTTTTCGACCTCGATGGCAAAGGCCGGAAAAATTACGATTGCCGAGGTGGAAGAATTAGTTGCACCAGGTCAACTAGATCCGGATGATATCCATGTCGCAGGTATTTATGTCCATCGTATTTTCCAGGGCGGGAATTATGAAAAAAGAATCGAGCGCCGGACAGTGAAGATGTAACAAGTTTAGTCAGGGTAAATAAATGTAAACTACTATGGCATTAGATAAATTCGGTATTGCCAAACGCATTGCGCAGGAGTTGCAGGATGGTATGTATGTGAATCTGGGAATTGGTATCCCGACGTTAGTGGCAAATTATATTCCTCCTGGTACAACCATCATGTTACAATCGGAGAATGGAATGTTGGGAATGGGGCCATATCCGGATGCTGAGGAGGTTGATGCTGATTTGATTAATGCCGGCAAAGAAACGGTCACGATCCTTCCTGGGGGTGTGTTTTTCGATAGCGCGGAAAGTTTTGGAATGATAAGAGCGGGTAAAGTTGATTTAACAGTACTTGGTGCAATGGAAGTTTCGGAAAACGGAGATATTGCAAATTGGAAGATTCCGGGTAAGATGGTGAAGGGAATGGGTGGAGCAATGGATCTTGTTGCGAGTGCTAAGAATATTATCGTTGCAATGATGCATACGAATCCAAAAGGTGAGTCGAAGTTATTACCTGAGTGCACACTGCCGTTGACTGGTGTGAACTGTGTGAAGCGTATCGTGACCGAAATTGCTGTATTGGATGTTGTTCCTGGATTTGGTTTTAAACTAATTGAGAGGGCGCCAGCGGTAACGGTGGAGGAAATACGAAGTAAAACGTTAGGAAAGCTTATTGTCGAGGGTGATATTCCGGAGATGAACCTGTAAGTGAATTGCTGCCGGAATTAATTTCACCGATCAATGCCGCAACGAGGTAAAAAGATAACCTGATCAAATCAAATACTCCCATTAATAGTTGTTTCTCTCCCTGTTTATCGGAGACCAAAAACCCCGTTTCAGTTAAGATGTTGGAGGCGAGGCTCATTGAGAAATAGGATAAGGTTCCTCCTGCGATCCAAAATAAGGGTGACTGGAAAATAAATAGATTTTGTTTGTTGATGAGAAAAAGGAGACTTGTTATAGATAACAAGATTAATAATATGCATTGGGCAAGTGCTACAAATTCGATGTGCACAGCTGAAGGGATGGTATGAAGCGTTAGAAACATTGCAACAAGTGCGGCTAGCAAATAGCCGATTATTTGTTTCACCGGGCCGGCGGTAAAATTTGAGCGGAAGAGTAAAACGAGTAAAGCAAATTCTGCTGTAGCAAGTACTGAGGCATAAACGGGTTGCAGAACCGTGTCATTATGTTGTATAAATACCAGGAGGTATTGTAAGAACAACATCATTGATGTGATGGTGAGAAATTTGAGTGTGTAGGTTAGCGACGAACGACGGATAAAAAGTATTAGGGCAATGATCATCGAAAGGATCATTGCGGGCACTGAGAGCCAATATGGAATAATAATACCGGTTTGTACCATGTTAGTTTTGGATCAACCGGTCTTTCACAGGGAGGTTAACTTGATAGGTATTGGAAGTTATTTAACGGTTTTAAATTAATCGATCAAGTTATTTTTCACGGCATAAAAAACAAGTCCCGCGGTGTTTTTAGCACCAAATCTTTCCATTAGCCTGTCTTTGATTGCCTCTACGGTGCGCGGGCTTACTTCTAATTTTTGTGCAATTTCCTGCGCGGTAAACTCCATACAAATATATTTGATTACATCTCTTTCTCTTTCTGTAAGTGTGACTTCATTATTTAGACTTGGTACAACTTTTTGCCTGGCGTGGGATTTTTTGAGAAGGATACGATTGACAAAATTGTTGAGGTAATAACCTTTCAACTTTACCTCCATTATCGCTTTTTTAATTTCACCAGGGTCGGCGCTTTTTAGTAAATAACCGTTTGCCCCGATTTCCATCATGTGGCTGACGAAGCGTTCGTCTTCGTACATGGTTAGGGCAATGATATGAATACCCGGATACTGCTTAGCAACATACTTTGTGGTTTCGATTCCATCTTTTTGTGGCATTCGAAGATCCATGAGAATTACTTCTGGTTTATTTTCGTCTGCTGTGGCTGCGAGCTGATCGATTAATTCCTGGCCGTTTTCCGCCTCGAGCACAAATTTCAGATTGGTGTAGGGGCGGAGGGAGAGTATAACGCCTTTTCGAAAAATCTTGTGGTCATCTGCTATTGCTACTTTGATGGGTCCCATTTAAAATGATATTGGATTTTAAAAATACATAAAGTTTACAGAAGGTAACACGCTTTATTTCGCGGCGATTCCTTCCTCCACTTTCGGCACTTCGATGGTCACTTTGAAATAAGTTTGAGACATATCTTTCTCGAAGAAAATTCTTCCGTGAAGTAGTTTAAGCCGGCTTTGAATATTTTTAAGTCCAAGGCCCGATGCAGCTTTGTTTAATTTTTCAAAATCATTTTGTGTGAGCCCACGGCCGTCGTGATGCATTCGGATATATAGTTTATCACCACTTAGGTTTTGCGTGAGATGTATGAAGCTGGCGTTACTATGTTTAAGAATATTGTTGACGAGTTCCTGAATTACGCGAAAGATGATCAGTTCTTGTTCCGGATGCATTCGTTCACGGTAGTCATGAAATCGGCAACTGGCATTCATGCTGCCGGAACTGCTGATTTTTTGGAATAGGTCGTTAACTGCACTTTCAAGTCCGAAGTTTTTAAGTGTTGGTGGCATTAGACTGTGAGAAATGTTCCGGATGAGTTGAATGGTATCGTCGATAATTTGTTTGGCGTTGTAAATACTTTGCAGCTGACTGGTTTTGTCGAGATTGACCAGATTTTCGTTTAGGTAGAGGCGGGCAGTGGCAAGAAGGGGGCCGGCATCATCGTGAAGATCTGCTGCAATTCTGGATCTTTCTTCCTCCTGCAGCCTGATTGAGGCATTCAGCAACATTTTCTGCTGATCCTGTTCGAGCTTCTGAAGTTGAAGTTGGTAGCGGATGACCTTTCGTTGGTGAAATACTATAAACACAATTAGACCAATTGTGAGAACTAACATACCAACAGTTCCAAAAAGTAAAACTGTGGTCGCGGAATTGTTAACGTTATTTTGTAAAAAGTACATTTAGGGGTTGTTAGTTAGGGGTTTTCTAAAGCTGAGTAATAATTAAGAGACTCTTTCGATGTCGGTCCCGTTTTTTCTTTCCCATGGATATAGATCGCCAAACCAAATAAAAAATTTTTCGCAGTATTCGAGATATAATTGATTACCCAATATTGATCAAGCTGTTCTTCCGTTAAGTTGGGGGTGTAGATGAAAATGAAAAAAGTTCCAGATAGGTACACTAATATTCCTGTAACTACCCAAAATTTAGATGTACTATAAATAAAAAATGAATTTGGATTTCTAATCTGTTCAAAAAAATACAGCACGCATAGTGTCATTAAAAACAGCGCTTGAAATGTAGTTGGGATACTGTCGAGCGCCGTATTACCCTTGAATTTGAGTACATAAACGGTTCCACAAAATGCCGCATAAATTCCGATGACAATCGGAATAAGCTTACGAAATATGGAATTTGAGAATGTGAAATAGAAGAAGATACTAAATGCAGAGAATTCAACAATGTTGAATAGAGTCTCCAGTGAGTTTTTTACTACGAAAGGATATCTATTCGCCTCACTTAAAAATGTAGTGATTAAATCTGTACAAAACGAAAAAAAAATGTAGACGACAATTGTCAACATTACCTTTTCCCTGAATTTTTTAAGAAATAGGAAAAATAACAAAAGGGGGAGAAGCGG
>JACMLR010000038.1 GCA_014379515.1 Chitinophagaceae bacterium | reverse complement strand
AGTACGAGTATCGATCGTAAAGTTTTTAATGTTGAAAAGAATCTCACGTCTGCGGGGGGAACCGCTGTTGATGTGATGAGAAACGTTCCTTCATTGAATGTTGATATTGATGGTTCGGTCACGTTGAGAAATAATGCTCCACAGATTTTCGTGGATGGCAGACCGACAACCTTAACGCTCGATCAAATTCCTGCAGATGCAATTCAAAGTGTTGAAGTGATCACAAACCCTTCTGCGAAGTTTGATGCATCGGGTGGTACAGCGGGTATATTAAATATTGTATTGAAGAAAAATAGAAAGGCAGGATATAATGGAAGTTTGCGCGCGGGAATCGATCAGCGGGGCAAATATAATATTGGTGGTGATATTAACGTGCGCCAGGGAAAAGTAAACGCTTTCGCCAGTGCTATGTACAATCAGCGTAAATCAATTTCAACAGGTACAACGGATCGTCTCACTACGGTTAATGAGCCAAACACATTTCTCCGTCAGGAGGACAAGAACATTAATGAAGGTTATTTCGCCTTTCTCCGTGGTGGCTTTGACTATTTCATGGATATCCGCAACACCCTTTCAATATCTGGTGTGTACGTGAACGGAAAATTCCAGCCGAACTCAAACAGTGATATTTATGTTGACACGCTTCTGAACCCTGGGGTAAGTTCATCTTTCAGTAATCGACTTTCTAACAGCGAAGGTGAATTTAAAAACCGCGGGTTGATGATGAGTTTCAAACACAATTTTCCAAAAGCAGGTAAAGAATGGACCGCCGATCTGAATTTCAACAAGAGTACCAACGAAAATCAAAACTTCGTTAATACAAAAAATTTCGACCAGGGTGGTAATATTGTTCGTGACTTTCGTCAGTTGTTAGTCGGTGCCGGGAATACGCAATTTCTCACTGCCCAAACGGATTATATCAATCCACTTACTGAAAATTCCAAACTTGAATTGGGAGCGCGTGCGCAGTTCCGCAAGGTTGACAGCCGGAACGATATCAACTTTATCGACGCTAACGGCGTTTCTGTAAAAATCCCCCAACTGTCTTCTCAGTTTTATAACGAAGACCGGGTTTTAGCAGCGTACGCAACATTTACGAACAAGATAAAAAACTTCGGTTATCAACTTGGACTGAGAGCTGAAAGTTCGCAATACAACGGAGATGTAAATACGGTTACACCGGTTGGAAAGGATACGATGATTTCTTATTCAAATGATTTCCCAATCAGTTTTTTTCCAAGTTTGTTTTTGTCTCAGAAGTTAAAACATGATCAGGAATTAAATTTTAATTTCTCCCGTCGTGTCAATCGTCCGAACTTCTTCCAGTTATTTCCTTTTACTGATTACTCAGATACCCTCAATCTATCACGCGGTAATCCTAACCTTGTTCCGGAATTTACTTATTCGACAGAGTTATCCTATACCAAAACCTATGGTGCAGGTAACTCATTCATTGCATCCGTATATTATAAGTTTACAGATGATTTGATTACGCGCTACCAGGTGGCCGAGGCTAATCCACTGAATACCGCGGATACATTATTGATCAATAGTTTCATCAATGCAAATTCCAGTTACGTTGGCGGGTTGGAATTAATATCACGCCAGGTGATAACAAAATGGTGGGATCTGACTACGAACTTAAATCTCTACACTTCTAAAATCAATATCTCAGATCCGAAATTGATACAGCAGGATAATATTTATAGCTGGTTTGGTAAAATCAACAACAGCTTTAAGTTGCCAAAGAACTTTTCATTACAGATTAGCGGCGATTATCAATCAAAAACCATTCTTCCTCCAGGAGGAAGTGGTGGTGGTGGCGGCGGCGGCGGTCGCGGTGGTCCTGGTGGTGGCGGCGGCATGTTTGGCCAATCGATGAGCGCGTCACAGGGTTTTGTTCGCGCGAACTACGGGGTTGATATGGCATTGCGTTATGACTTCATGAAAGAAAAACGTGCTTCACTGACATTGAATTTTGCAGATGTTTTTCGTACAAGACGAAACGACGTATATTCAGAATCTGCATTCTTTGTACAGAATTCATTCCGCCGGAGAGATCCACAGTTCTTCCGGTTAAACTTCAACTGGAGATTCGGGAAATTCGATATGTCTCTTTTCAAAAGAAAGAATATGCGCGGAGAATCGGAAGGAGTGCAGAATGGAATGCAGGGGGTTCAATAATTTTCAGCATTTGCGAATGACGAATGTTTGAATGTGCGAATTCTTCCGTTCGAAGAGATTGATATTTTGAATGTGCGAAATATGCAAATGTGCAAAATGCTTGTGTTCATTTGTGTGATTATTTTTTTATTATATATTGCGAGCAGATGGCACATTCAGTATTTAACCACCAACCAACTCACATTCTTTGGCATTAAAATACCTGGCGCTGGGTGATTCGTATACAATTGGAGAATCGGTTCCTGCAACCGACAATTTTCCATCGCAAGCAATAAAGATGTTGCGAAACAGTGGCTTTGAATTCGATGATCCATTGATTATCGCCAAAACGGGTTGGACAACCGACGAACTCGCAGACAATATTCAACGGCAAAAGCCACATTCAAAATACGATTTGGTAACCTTGCTCATCGGTGTCAACAATCAATATCGTGGACGTAGCAGCAATGAATACCAGGAAGAATTTCATCAGCTTTTAAAAATAGCGATTGCCTTTGCTCGTAAAGACGCCGATCATGTCGTTGTTCTTTCAATACCGGACTGGGGAGCAACGCCATTTGCCGAAGGTCGCAACAGAATCCAGATTGCATCAGAAATTGATGAATTCAATCGAAGCAATAAAGCACTTTCAATTCAGTATAATTGCCATTATATCGACATTACTCAAGGCACCCGTGAAGCCGCAGCTGATCGTTCTCTCGTTGCGTCTGATGGTCTCCATCCATCACCTAAAGATTATAAACGATGGGCGGAAAAGCTTGTTTCTGTTTATATTGCCGAAATAACCACTACTCATGGATGATAAACAGCTACAACCAAAATTGTCAGCATTCGAAAAAATTGCAGGCTTTGATGTGTTGTTGATTGGTATAGGAATTTTGGCAATGGAAATCCTAAGTATCATCAGTTCTAAAACTTCAATGACAGCGCAGGGAGAAAATTCAGTGACAATAAAGCTCAGCGAATTTCTAAGTCATATCCGGTATTTCGCCCTTGCGATTGTCGCACTATTCGCGGCTTTCTTATTTTTTAAAATTAAACACCTCGGCTGGGTGATTAGTTTCGCGTTATTGCTGGTGAGTTCCTTACTAGCCGGTTATTTAGCATTTGTCAGTTTTTCGATCCTTGGAATTACCGAGGAGTTTTATGCTTCTATATTTCTAATGCTCGTTTTATTGGTATCGATCATCATTTTGTTAACTCCGAAGACGAGGTCAAAATTTAAGGTCGGCAAACGAACATTTTTGCCGACCCTGGTTTTTCTACTGGCATTAATTGCCGTATTTTTTTTCTTACAATAAATCGTCGTCTTTCAATTGGTAACGCTCTTTAATTTTTCTCATTACCTCATCCATTGACGGTCGATGATCTTTCGGATTCCATTCGCCCCTCTCCCACTTATCTAATTCTTCATCAATATGTTTCTTTTGTAATGCGCTCATTTGATCGACCAATTGCGTATTTACCTCCTTCTGCTTTTCATAAAACGCCTTCTTCTTGGCTGACGTGAGATCTTTATCTTTCCGCATTTCATTTTCAGATGCAGCCATACTCACTAACTCTTCCTTTGCCAATTCAATATCGTACGGCCCAACTGGCATAATTAATTTAGACAAGATCGGTCCAACCTCGATCAGTATAATCAACAATGAAATCAGGAGACTTGTCCAGAACACACTGCTTTCTTCATCACTTAAATCGCTGAGTGCTTTATTTCGTTCCAGGAACCCGACATTGTCATTGATACTTGCCGAATACAATTTCCTTTTTTGCTCTAGATCATTTCCTGCGGATTGTAAAATGCTATCCTGTCGAACGATATCGGTCGCGAGCATTGCCAGCTCCGGTTGATATTGAAGAACGGCTGCAGTATGAGCATTCATTTTTAACCTTGTGAGATCTTCGATTCCACGCTGACCTGATCCACCAGTTCCATCAGCTTCCTGCACATACGACTGCTGCATTCGATGGAGCGTATCTTCAATTGCCAATTTTCGATTGGACAGTCGGTTGCGTTCAGTTGTAGAATTTTGAAGCAGCAATTTGTTTTCAATTTGTAGCAGGCTGTCATTCTTCTGCATTTTTGCGTGCAGGTTTTCAACCACTTTAACGTTGATCTCTTTTTCAAAAATTTTCAATTCAAGTGGCCGGGCAATAGTAACGCCAATTAATACAGCAAGTAACAATCGCGGCACTGCCATCCACAATTGCTTTCTTTTACTCACTCCATACTTTCGCATCGTAGACACCAGGAATCGATCAAAATTAAAAATGATCAATCCCCAGATTACAGCAAAGGCGATTGTCCACATCCAGTTTCCAAATACACTGTGAACAGCATACCCAGCGGATAATGTTGCTAACACAAACGTCGCAAGCAATACTCCTCCAAGCCCGGCATATTTACTGTGTTCCGAAGGAAACCGGTTCAATAATTTTTGATGCGCTCCAGCACACCACCACAAAAAATTAGACTCGGATTTCTTTCGATTATTCCCGCCAAATGAGTCGTAAGAATAGAGACTACCCGCCTCTTCTGATTGATTAGAAGACATACTGATTGAATTAAGTAGATGTATTAAGGTTCGATAGGAGTTGGAGCGGAACGAAGAAAGAACGTCAGAAGACCAGGATTAATTGCAAATGAAAAGTGAAGAATCACGACCAGAGTTTCGGCAAATCCGTCAGCATAACTTTTAAGCTTAACGCGGCCATAATAACAACAACGAACCAGCCTGAAACAGTGAGCCATTGGGGATGACGATAGTCGGAAGTAAGGGCCTTTCTTGCCGAGAACAACATCAGCGCGAGCGCAATCGGCAGAATGAAGCCGTTGAGCGCTCCAACAACAATGAGTGTTTTTACGGGCTTTCCGACGAACGTGAAAATGGTTGTCGACACAAGAATAAAAACGGTAATCAACCAACGTTGATTTTTTTCAAACCAGGGGTGAAAGGTTCTCAAGAAAGAAACGGATGTATAAGCAGATCCAACAACAGACGTTATTGCTGCGCTCCACAGGACGATTCCAAAAACCATGTAGCCAAATTCCCCGGCTGCGATGCGAAACACCGATGCGGCGGGGTTCCCCGGATTCAGCAAACCTCCATTCATGACAACGCCAAGTGCAGCCATGAACAGGAGAATTCGCATCAGCGACGCAAGAACAATTGCCTGAACGCTACCACGAGTGACCGATTT
>JACMLR010000417.1 GCA_014379515.1 Chitinophagaceae bacterium | reverse complement strand
TTGGAGGCCGAAGTTCTATGAGTGCCAATATTTTTGCGCGGGAAATTTCCCGCATCAGGGAAGATCGTATCTGACGAACTAAAACCATAAAGAGGTTTGGATGCGCACGGGTCCGTTTCACAAACGCAACGCCGAAGGCGCGCAATATTTCAGCCTAGGCTGTAACTAAGCCATTTCACACATCTGCACATTTTGCAGATTTCGCACATTTGCCTTTCGCACATTCGCAAATTAACAAATTAATCCTCCTTCTTCCCTTCCCCCATCATCCTCCTAAACCGCTGGTAGCTCAAAAAACTTCGTTTGATATAAGCCTGAAATTCGTATTCGGTTGTTGATTCTGTGAATTCAACGGTGGGTCGATACCAGCTTATGAACGTGTCGAGTTCGGGTCCGCGAAGCTGGGTGAGTTTGATAATAAGCGGCCGGTTAAAACGATGATCGATGTACTTTTCGGTCTCCTCGCGAAGCAATCTTTCCTGGAAACCTGCCATCCGACGGTTTCTTCCAAACTGGAACATGCGGATAAACTCGTTGATGTCAAGTCCTACTGCACCGGAAGGCGTGATCGATGTAAGTGTCTCCAGGTTGGGTCGACGGAAATTGAAAGCCCTTGCGTAATCGGCGCGGTTCTGCAATGAATCGACGCGATAATTTCGCGGCATCACGACCACTTCTTTTAAAGAAGCAATGTTTACATGCAGGGCGGTTTCGAAATTTTGAGTATTAGGTATTGCCAATACAGCAACCTTCGGTGTTGGTTTACCGAGGTAAGAAAACCAAATGGAATCCTTTTCATTCACAATGATGGTGTATCTGCCATTTACATCGGTAGATGTGCCGCCACCGGAAGTGCTTAGAACGCTGACGCCATCTAGTGGCTTTCGCTGGGTAATATCAAATACCCGTCCGCTCACCCGCACCTGGCTTAGGACAGGCAGGGACATGATAAATAAACACAAGAAAATTCCAATAAACCTGGTATTCAAAACAAGCGAATTATGGTCGTGATATTACAACAGAAAGCTGGAAACATTGAGTGTTTTAACAAAATTGCGGAACTGCAAACCAGTTGAGGAACATTGAATATATTTATCGTTCCTCTTAAACAATTTCAACAATGTCTAAATTTCTGACTGCTTTATTTCTTCTAATCGCTCATAGTGGAATAACCCAATCAATTACTGGTTTAACGAGTGCGACTCCGGAATCGGTGGGGGTTTCTTCATCCCGACTTGCCCGCATCGACAAAAACATAAACGAATGGGTAAGCAAGGGATATTTAAATGGTGGTGTTGCGCTGATCGTCAAAAATGGCAAAGTCGTTTATCATAAAGGATTTGGCTTTGATGATCCCGGTAAAACGAAACCGATTCGAACAGATGCCATTTTCCGGATTGCTTCTCAAACGAAGGCAGTCACAAGTGTTGCGGCAATGATATTATATGAAGAAGGAAAATTGTTGCTGGATGATCCTGTTTCAAAGTACATACCGGAATTCGAGAAGCAAACTGTATTGGACAAATTCGATGAAAAGGATAGCAGCTACACAACTGTTCCGGCAAAAAGCGAAATAACAATACGACAGCTCCTAACGCATACTTCCGGCATCGCTTATGCGCAAATAGGCAGTAAAGAATCCAATGCAATTTATTATAGGGCAAATATCACAGCTGGGCTTGGTGTCGAGCGCGGGCGGCTGTTGAAAGATGATATAAAGCGACTCGGCAAATTGCCTTTGTTTCATCAACCTGGTGAAAAATGGACATATGGGTTGAATTCGGACGTTCTTGGCTATGTTGTTGAAGTCGTTTCGGGTATGTCACTTGATGCTTTTTTTCGAACAAGAATTTTCGAGCCATTGGGGATGAAGGACACTTATTTTTATGTTCCTCCCGAAAAACACAATCGCATTGTTACGTTGTACCAGGAAGTCGATGGCAAAATGGTACCGGCAGCAGCATCCATAAATCAAAACGGCGTTTTTCTTACCAATTACCCTCAATCAAACGGAACATATTTTTCCGGTGGAGCCGGCCTTTCATCTACCGCAATTGACTATGCGATCTTTTTGCAAATGATGTTGAACGGTGGCAAATACAATGGCAAGCAAATTCTGTCTAAGCATACGGTCCGCATGATGACAATGAATCAAATAGGCGACGTTGATTTTGGTGATAATAAATTTGGTCTTGGCTTTGGCATCGTTACGGAAAAAGGAAGTCGTGTTGGCCCGGCACCCGTAGGTTCATTTGAATGGGGTGGTGCGTTCTCCACTTTATATTGGGCAGATCCTAAAGAGAAAATTATCGGCATTTACTATCGCCAGATGTGGGGAGGTTTGCATTGGGAAGAAGCGGATATTTTTAAGGTTCTTGTTTATCAATCTATGATGGATTAAAAATATTTTCATGTTAAAAAAATCTTTCTCACTGTTATTGTTGATTGGGGGATTTGTTTCGTCATTCGGACAAGAACTTAAAACACCCGCATTTGTAAGTGATAGTCTTGATCAGTATGTTGACCGCGCATTGAAAGACTGGAAGATACCTGGAGTAAGCGTTGCCATTGTGCAAAACGGAAAGGTTGTGTTGATGAAAGGATTTGGAGTGAAAGAAGTCGGCTCAACAAACAAGGTTGACGAGAGCACGCTTTTTATGATCGGCTCGAATACCAAAGCGTTTACGGCCACTGCACTTGCAATGCTGCACGCAGAAAAGAAGCTATCGTTAGATGACAAAGTCCAGAAATGGTTGCCCAATTTCAAACTTTACGATCCATGGGTTGCAAAGGAAGCAAACATAAGAGATCTTCTTTCTCATCGCCTCGGCTTCGAAACCTTCCAGGGTGATTTTATGTTTTTTGATTCTGATCTTACCAAAGAACAAGTCTTTGAAAAATTTAGCAAAGTAAAACCCGTCTACAGTTTCAGAAGCAAGTGGGGTTATACAAATGCTGCTTTTGCTGTGGCAGGCGAAGTAGTAAAAGCCGCGAGCGGTCAGACCTGGGCCGAATTTCTTAGAGAAAAAATTTTTCAGCCACTGCAAATGAATAGCACGCTGGCAATTTCAGCAGAGTTGGCAAGCGCAGCGAATAAGGCGAGTGCGCACACCCTCGTCAATGGCGAGATTCGCAAAATTGCTTATGGCAAGATCGATAATATCGGCCCTGCCGGAAGTATCAGCTCATCCGCAAAAGATCTTACGAATTGGGTGCTCGTACAACTGAACAATGGAAAACTCGGCGATAAGCAAGTCATTCCACTCGTCGCACAACAACAAACCTGGTTACCGCATTCCATTCTTGGCAACGGTGGTACATTGTATAATAAAGGGCATTTTGCATTGTATGGACTTGGATGGTTCATTGAGGAATACTCAGGCCGCAAAATTGTTTCTCATACCGGCGGCGTCAATGGTTTTGTTACCAGTGTAACGCTAGTTCCAGAAGAAAAGCTTGGGATAATAGTATTGACAAATACCGATCAGAATAGTTTTTACGAGTCATTGAAATGGGAAATACTCGATTCTTATCTGGGCAATACGTACCGTGATTATAGTAAAACACATCGCGGTTTTCAGAGCGGCCAGGAGAAGCAACAGGCTGCCTGGTTGACAAAGAAGCAGGATACTGTAAAAATGAAACAAGCGCCGGCACTTCCATTGGCAGCGTTTACTGGTGAATACAACCATGAGGTTTACGGTTCAATGAACATCAAACTCGAAAATGAAAAACTGCTAGCTCGCTTTCAACATCATTCTGGCGTATTTGCCACATTGGAACCACTTGGTGGCAATCGCTTTTTAAGTACTTATAATATGGCCTTGTATGGAACGAAGGTGTTTCCTTTCACCATAGAGAACGGCAAGGTTAAATCAGTAACGGTGACGGTAGAAGACTTTGTCGAATTTCTGCCGTATGAGTTCGTTAAAACTAAATAGTGTTTAGAAAAAATTAGATGCGCGAATGGTAAGTATACAAGTGTGCAAATTTAAAAGTGTAGAATACATTTCGCGCAAAATCGCAGAGACGCAAAGGCACGCATTCATTCGAGAGATACCCTCAATCGAGGTGTATTCTTTGCGGCCTGGCGCCTTAGCGAGATTGTAATTGTAATAACCAATTTGAGAACTGCTCAATGCGAGTAAAACAGTTTTTTGTTTCTCGCGGCGGCACAGCGAATACAGGCATCTCATTCTTCCTGATTCAAATTATCTCCATCATGGATCAAACAACATTAGGTATCGGAACGCGATTGCAACACAATCAACTGGGACCAGGAGTCATCGTTGGAATTCGTTATGCTACCTACCTGATCTCATTCATAAATCATGGTGTTAAAGAAATCGATAAAACAGATAATCAGCTCGACGAAATCATTCCCGAAAATGTTACGGAAGAAATAGAAACTCATAGCGAAATTGAAAAGTCGCTTCTAAAAATATTACGTCTATGGGGTGGCATGTCGGAAAAAGTTCCATTAGGTGATCGTTGGCAAGGGGGAAAATTGTTGCTGCAACCCGCAGACAAATCCCAAAAGCCCAAGGAAATAACAATTGAGGACTTTTTTCATAAAATTGTTATGCTGCGCGATCGGCTTCGGGTGTTGGAGCAAAATATCAATAGTAATAAAAAGCTTTCCGACGAAGACAAAGTAAATCTTCAACAATACATAACACGCTGTTACGGCTCTTTAACCACCTTTAATGTACTTTTCAGAAATAAAGAACAATGGTTCATCGGTGAAAAAGGCAGTAAAGAAGATTAGTCTTTCAGTCACATTAAGATATTTCCCTAAAACGATATCATGAAAAAAACACTGCTTCTCCTGTTATTTCCCCTTTACCTTTTCGCCCAACCAGGTTCAGAATCGATTACCTCAAAAATTAGTCGGGTTGAAAACACGCTATCTCCTCCCGTTATTTATGGCGATACTATCCCGCATGCGAATATTTATGATCGAATGAAGGCAACCGGCACTAAAGCCGTAAGCATCGCTGTCATTCGCAATTACAAAATAGAATGGGCAAAAGCATATGGCTGGGCCGATGAAGCGGAGCAACGTAAAGCAACAACCGAAACACGATTCCAGGCTGCATCGATCAGCAAGAGCTTAAATAGTCTCGGCGTTTTAAAATTAGCTCAGCAGGGAAAGCTGGATCCCGAGGCGGATATAAACACGTATCTGAAATCCTGGAAGTTTCCGTATGATAGTCTTGCCCACGGCAAAACAATCTCGGTCAATAACCTGCTTAGTCATACTGCCGGTTTAGGTGTTCATGGATTTCCGGGATACAAACGGGGCAAACAATTGCCAACAGCTCTCCAGGTAGTAAAAGGCGAATCCCCGGTTAATACGGCGCGTGTTCGATCTTTATTTGAGCCAGGTAAAAAAATGCAATACTCGGGAGGAGGAACTACAATAACCCAATTGGTCGTCACTGAAATTACCGGTCGCGCTTACCACGAGTACATGCTTGATGAAGTATTGAAACCATTGGGTATGACGAACAGTTCGTATCAACAGCCGCCTGCAGACACAACTAAACTAGCGACGGGCTATTATCGAAATGGAAAACCAGTTACCGGAAAATTTCATGTTTATCCCGAACAAGCTGCCGCCGGCTTATGGACGACTCCGACCGATCTCGCCAAATACATCATCGAATGTCAGCTCGCATACGAAGGAAAATCCGCCAAAGTACTCAACCAGTCGTGGACAAGAAAACGATTGACACCATACATTGATAGCAATGTTGCTCTTGGCGTGTTTATTGAAAACCGCGGTGGCATTCGCTACTTCAATCACAATGGCGGTAATGAAGCTTTCCTTTGTACTTCGTACGGAAGTTTGAAAGATGGTTATGGAGTAGTTATCATGATTAATGGTGACGACTTCAGCGTCATCGGTGAATTGCTGAACAGCGTAGCCCAGGTTTACGACTGGAAAGATTTTTATAAACCGCCATTTAAAAAGATTGTAACTCCCGCAAAGGATTCACTTGCCCGCTATGTGGGTGATTATCTAGTGATGAAGGATACGATTAGCCTGCAATTCTGTGGAGATGATATTTGTCTTCGTCAAAATGGTCAGCCGTCGGGTGGGTACAAAGCGATCTTTTCTAGCAACATCAATTTTGAAATAGGGGAGGTTCCCGGCGCTTTCTTTCGTGTACTGTTCAACGCAGAAGGGAAGGCAGAAGCGTTGGAATTGAAACAGGGTGGAAACACACTTAAACTCGAGCGAATCACGAAGTAATAAGCCGCGCAGATGTTTCTGTTACTTGCTAAACAAATGCTATGCGTCAATTGACTGTTTGTGCTTTTCTTCTTCTTGCTTACTGCGTTGGCCGGAGCCAGGATACCGTACAACATGTACAGGAAGGCAGACGAAATTCTCCAGCTCATCTAAACAGTCCCTATGTAATTTTAATTTCCATCGATGGTTTTCGGTACGATTACGCAGACCGCTATAATGCGACAAATATTATTCGCTTAAGAAATTCAGGTGTGCAGGCAACAAGCATGATACCCTCGTTTCCGAGTGTCACGTTTCCTAACCATTATACAATCGCTACGGGGCTATATCCTTCACATCATGGTTTAGTTTACAATCAATTTTATGACCGTGAGCGAAAAGCTACTTATAATATGAGCGACCGCAAAGCGGTTGAAGATGGAACGTGGTATGGCGGAACGCCATTGTGGGTATTGGCTGAAAAGAACGGAATGCTGTCCGCATCTTACCATTTTGTCGGCTCTGAAGCCGCAATTCAACAAACTTATCCAACGTATTGGTACAAGTATAGCGAAGGCAAGAATATTGACTTCCGCATTCAGAAACTGGTAGATTGGTTGAAATTACCAGAGGACCGCAGACCGCACCTGATTACTTTTTACATGAGCGAGGTGGATGATGCCGGCCACAATTTTGGTCCGGATACAAAACAAACAGGGCAGGCCGTTCTTTATATCGATGATGTGATGAGGAAGTTGACAGCTCGGATCGACTCGCTTGGCCTTCCGGTCAATTATATTTTTCTCGCTGACCACGGCATGGCGCAGGTCGATACCGTGACCCGTATAAATATCCGGGCGATGATCGATACCGCGCAATTCATTATTCGCGGCGGCGGAACAAGTCTGCAACTCTATGCTAAAAACGCTCAATCGATCCAATCAACCTATGATCAATTAAAGGCGAAAGAAAAAGACTTTATCGTGTACAAGCGGGAAGACATTCCCCGGGCGTGGCATTTCAACAAGTCCGACGATTCACTAAATCGTATCGGCGACCTCTTTATCGTACCGGTTTATCCAAAAGTATTGAGTAGCTGGAGCGGGAAAATCAGTCCCGGGGCACATGGATACGACCCCGTAATGAAAGAAATGCATGCTACGTTCTATGCCTGGGGGCCTCAAATAAAAAAAGGGCGCAGAATAAACTCTTTCGAAAATATTCATGTCTATCCCGCGGTTTGTCGTTTACTTGGGCTTCCGGTGCCGACGAATATTGACGGCAAGAAAAAGGTTCTTAGAAAAATATTCAAATAATTTTGTCGCTCTCTTTTGATGTGATTTCTATTTCATTACATTTACCGCACGAACCCGTTCCTCTCCCCAAGGTTTGACAATACATCCAGGTAATTTATTGACGTTGTTTTATTAATTGAATGCTCCCGCCATTCAACTACGACAACGCTATTTGTACCATTGACCCCAGACTATTGCCCAACTAACTTTTATGACGAAACAAATTTTGTTAATTGATGATGATGAGGACGAGATTGACATTTTAACTGATGCGATTAAACAAACAGGAAAACCGATTCAATGCTTGTACGAAAAGGATCCAGTGCTTGCTATTGCGCGCCTGGAGCACTTACAACCAGATTATATTTTCGTGGATTATAACATGCCGAAAATTAATGGACTCGAATGCCTCGCCGAAATTCGAAAAATAGGGGTCATTCAAAAAGTTCCGGTCATTCTCTATTCATCAAACATCACTGAAGATGTTCGCATGAAAGCTACTGCTTTGGGGGCAGCGGCTTGCATTGAAAAATCATTCAGTCTGCCGTCGCTGACCAGAAACATTCTTAAGATCATCGATAATTATTAATTAATCTACAGGGAAGTAACAGCTGAAAGTCGTGCAATCCGGGTTGCAATCGGCTTTCATAAACCCGCCATGAATTTCGAGAATCTTTTTGCTTATCGCCAGTCCAATTCCTGAACCGCGGTTTTTGTTTTTCACATTAGCACGGTAGAACATTTCGAAAATCCGATCAACTTCTTCTTTGCTAAAGCCGATACCATTATCGGAAATTGTCAATACCACATAGTCGGTGTCTTTTCTTGCAGCAACATGATCGATATTAATGCCTGCAGTTGTTGAAGAGGTAATCTTCACCTCATGAACACCATCTTCTTTCCTAAACTTGATTGCATTATCTAACAGATTAGTGAACAATACGCGCAACAAATGCGGATAGCCTTTAATCGTCGGTAGCTCATCGTAAACAACTATGGCACCGCTTTCGTCAATTTTAGCCTGGAGATGATGGAGGGCAATTGCAATTCCCTCATTTAGATTTACGTCTGTAAGATCGCTGTCCTGGTTGTCCACTTTGGCGTACGAAATAATATCATCTGTCAACAATTTCATCTTCTGAATTGCAGCCTGTGCGCGGCGAACATTCGCCTTTCCGGCGTCGCTCAATTTAGCGGCATCGTTCGAAACGATGAATTCCATGCTGGTATAAAGGTTTCGCAGTGTGTCGAAATAATCATTTGCAATCAGTGACGTAAAAGTTTTCAATTCCGTATTCAGCGTTTCCAGTTCACGATTTTTTGCAACAATTGACTGATTGAGCAAATTGAATTTCTGCCGGATCTCTTCGATTTCGGTAACATCTTCTTTTGATATAACAATTACATTGTCGTTTTTAATTGCATGGAATTTCAACCAATGTGCTTCGTTGTCGCGTTTGAATTGAATGGTTTCTTCAACTGGAAACCCTTGTTTATAGAGCGAACACAATTTTTCAAAAAGTCCTGACTCCGCTGCGAGTGGATTTTCATTAAGAAACGATTTGTAATCCCCAGGCCCCGGCGACGCACTAATATGCTTGCTTACAAATAAGTAGCGGAAATCAACAATTTCCGACTGATTCCCAAAGATTGGTTCAAGCACCTGGACACCGTTGGGAATAGTTTGAAAAACGGCTTCCAGTATATGCTGTTGTGAGATGATTCCCTGAGCAGTTACATCAGCTTTAAAAATAAAATTCAGTCTCATAATCTTGATAAATCAATTATAATCCCTGCCCAACCTCCCGGCCAGTGCAAGTTATTTATGCAAATAAAAAATTGTTGAAAGAAAGCAACGGAAAAGAATAGTAGAAGCTAGCGGCTTCTTTTTATCCGTGCTTTATCGGGGTATGTATGATCACCATGTTAGAGGGTGCGTAAATATACTGTAGAATTTAATACTTGATAAAAAAATCAGGTGGCACATAAAACAATCCGGGATTGCTTAAATTTATTTGTTCCAAAACAACACTTCAATGAGATCAATCGCCCTCCTGGCAATTTCCTTTTTGACTTTTTCGATCGCAGATGCCCAATCAAATCGCAAACTTCATTTTAAATCGATTGTCATTGATACACACAATGACATACCAACAACGGCTATCGAAAAAAATGTTGCATTCGATACTGATTTGAAAGGAAAAACCCATTCGGATTTAAACCGGTTTGGAGAAGCTGGAGTTGATATACAAATCTTTTCAATTTGGTGCGATGGAGTTCGGCAGCAGCCCTACCAAATTGCCCATCGTCAAATCGATTCGGTTTATGAGTGGGCCAATCGAAATCCGAAACGAATGATGATGGTGTATAATAGCAGGGACATTCATAAAGCGGTTCGAAGAAAAAAATTCGGTGCGATGCTTGGAGTTGAAGGCGGTCACATGATTGAAAATGACCTAGCAAAGCTTGACACTTTATTTAATCGCGGCGTTCGGTACATGACATTAACCTGGAACAACTCCACTCCCTGGGCGACCTCAGCACTGGACGAAACAAGCAGGTTGCAATCGAGACCATCAGAAATGATGGCCCCTGAACGTAAAAAAGGTCTGAACGATTTTGGAAAGAGTGTTGTAAAACGAATGAACGAACTCGGAATGCTCGTTGATTTAAGTCATGTCGGCGAACAAACATTTTGGGATGCAATCAATACAACCACAAAACCGGTGGTGGTGTCTCACAGCTGTGTACATGCCCTTTGCCCGGTGTTCCGAAACCTAAAAGACGATCAAATCCGAGCGGTTGGAAAAAATGGCGGCGTAATTCATTTGAATTTTTTCTCTGGATTTGTCGATAGCAATTTTTTTAGGCGAACTGCCGCATTTAACGCTCGTCACAAGAAAGAACGCGATTCGGTAATGAAGACAGTGACGGATCCGTATTTTGCCGACATCTATCTTTTCGAGAAATATCCTGATGAAGTAACGTCACTTCGTCCGCCGCTTTCCATGTTACTTGATCACCTTGACTATATAGTAAAGTTGATTGGCCCCAACCACGTCGGTCTTGGCTCCGATTTCGATGGTATCAATTCCTCCCCACAGCAGTTGGATGATGTCACTTCATTTCCATTGATAACGGATCAATTGATAAAGAGGGGTTACTCGAAGAAGGACATTCAAAAAATATTGGGACACTCTATGTTATTTAGTACCGCTAATTATATTTATGTAGATAAAGAA
>JACMLR010000416.1 GCA_014379515.1 Chitinophagaceae bacterium | reverse complement strand
ATCTTTATGTCAATAACGAAAAGCCGATGGTTGACGAAAATGCAGGGCTGAAAGAAGTGATCGTGGAAAATTCAGAAAAAAGATTGGGGATAACGGCGGTCGTCAATAGCGCAAATGAATTATCCGGTATCATCACGGATGGCGACTTACGCCGGATGCTTGAAAAGAACGATAGTTTGCAGGGAGTAAAGGCGACCGATATCATGACTACTCACCCACGAACTGTTTCCGCCGATGCGCTGGCAGTTGAAGCACTTGATTTGTTACGGACATATGATATTACACAGTTAGCCGTTGTTGATGGAAGGAAATATCTCGGCATAATTCATTTGCATGACCTGGTTCGCGAGGGATTAATCTAGTTGTACAGATAGCTTTTTCGAAGTAGATTTTCAATTGCAGAGACGCTGCACTCAAATTTAAATCTCGACATACCTTATAAACGCTTCAATGAACAAACACCACTACGTTGCGATCATGGCCGGAGGAATCGGTAGCCGCTTCTGGCCAATGAGCCGTACCAATTTTCCGAAACAATTTCTTGATATACTTGGAATCGGAAAAACGCTGATTCAGTCAACCTACGAGCGCTTTGCCAATTTTATTCCGCCTGAAAATATTTTCGTTGTCACCAGCAACGAATACATCAACATCGTAAAAAATCAATTGCCTCATTTGCCGTTGCAAAATATTCTTGGTGAACCATCACGCAAGAATACTGCTCCCTGCATTGCATATATCTCTTTTAAGTTATTGGAGATGGATCCGCATGCATCACTGATCGTTGCGCCATCCGATCATCTTATTCTGGATCCAATTGCATTTAAAAAAGTTTCGCTGGAAGCATTGGCTTTTGTAAACAAACACAATGCCTTTATTACGCTGGGCATTAAACCCACTTATCCGAATACGGGTTATGGTTATATCCAATACGATCAGCATCCGGTAACCGATAATGTTTTTAAAGTAAAAACATTTACTGAAAAGCCAAACCTCGAGCTCGCAAAAGCATTTTTAGCGAGTGGAGAATTTTTATGGAACGCAGGGATCTTCGTTTGGCAGGTAAAAAATATAATTACTGCGTTTGAAAAACACCTTCCCGAAATGTTTGATGTCTTTTCTGCTGAAAAAGAAAAGTTTAATACAATCGATGAAGCAAAAGCGATCAATGCCATCTACCCTCAATGCACCAATATTTCTATCGACTTCGGCATTATGGAAAAAGCCGACAATGTTTATGTGATCCCATCTTCCTTTGGTTGGAGCGATCTCGGTACATGGAACAGCGCATATGAAAACCTTGAAAAGGATTACCTGGACAATGCAGTCGCTGGTGAAAACGTAATTGTATTCGATACACATCGCTGCATGATTCATAACAATAACGACAAGCTGGTCGTCGTCCAGGGCCTCGAAGATTATATCGTGGTTGATACTACCGACGTATTACTTATCTGCAAAAAAGAAAAAGAACAGGATATTAAGGAGTATGTGGCGGAAGTGAAGAGGAATAAGGGGGAGAGGTATTTGTAATAATGTGCGAAACTTTTAGCATGTGCGAATTGCGAATTGCAAATGTGCGAAATATGCGAAATATGCGAAATATGCGAAATGTAAGGCGACTCTCCCAGCCGCATGAGTTTAAATCTCCAATGGTAAAACACCTTTTTATTTCGGAATTTTCTCCCTCGTTGAAAATTAGGAGTGGCGGATTAAGGTATTAACTTGACAGAAAAATATCATGCTAGCGGAACAGATGAAGAAAAATGCGATTGTGCATTTAACCTTTCAGTTTTCATTGCTTGCAATCGAATATTGTCAGCAGCTTGAAAAAGGCCAGAAGTACATCATCGCACGACAATTACTGAAATCAAGCACGGGAATTGGGGCTAACGTAATGGAGGCGCAGAATGCGGAGAGCAAAAGTGATTTCATCCATAAAATGAAGATCGCCGCAAAAGAAGCATCAGAAACACTGTATTGGTTACTTCTTTGTCGTGAATCGAATGGCTTCCCGCCAGTGGGAACATTGATAGAAAAAGTCGAAGAAATCAATAAGATCCTGGGACGCATTTTGATAAGTTCGAAACGTTCCGAAAACACGTAATCATCGGGCACAATGATGGGTTCGAAATCTTTCGACTTTAAGTCATGATGACTGCGAGCAAAAGTTCGAACAACGCGAGTTGGTCACCCCAGTTGATGTATTACATCTAACTAAAAAAACAACCATTTACCTAACGCCAACAGAATACACCGGAAGTATTTAGCACATTTCGCATATTT